>JANNBD010000013.1:0-5775 GCA_031385105.1 Chamaesiphon sp. OTE_78_metabat_374 | reverse complement strand
AACCCTGGGTAATTCGGATCGGACATCGCTCTGTTTATCGTTTTGGCTCTCGCCGCCTGAAAAAATCTGTATGATGTATGGCTTCGTCAATCAGCGTTGTGAAGCCATGATCGGGGATTCATTTATCTAACTCAACAACTTTACTAGCGGCTGTGTGAGCCAATTAAGCCCAACTTTCAACTGATGATCGAGGGTGGGTAATCGATACAAGTAGACAAGCCGACGGGCGAGGTAGGCAAGTGGGCCATCAAATTGAATTCCCATCCCCGATAGCACTGCATTATCATCACCGAGGGTCATCATTTCGCCGAGGTCAGTATAGCGGAATGCGAGGAGGGGTCGATCGGTCAGTGATGACCAGATATTCCAGGCAACAAAATCAGATTGCTGAAGTGCGGACTGAGCGGTGGTAGGAATAGATTTGCCTTCCACATTTACCATTGCGGCGGCATCACCCAGAGCGTAAATTTCTGGGTTTTCGGTAGTTTGTAGTGTCTCTGCTGTAGTAATTTTGCCTTGAGCATCAAGGGCTAGCCCAAAATGATTAATGGCTGGACTGACTTGATTTCCGACTGTCCACATTACGACTTCGACGGGGATAGTGTCTGTCTGCTCCTTGTAGATTAGCCCGATGGAGTCGGCGGTAATCTCCGAAATAGTAGTTTCTAGGTCTACCCAAATTCCGCGCTGTTCTAGAGCCTTGAGCGCGGCATCTCGATTAAATTTTGGTGCGTTGGGCAGGATTGTATCGCGCGATTGGATCAGGCGAATCCGTCCGCGCGATTTTAGTCTATCGGCAAGTTTGCAGGCGAGTTCGACACCACTATATCCGGCACCGACGATCGCAACCCGAATTTTTTCGGCTGTTGATGCTTCGAGGACTCGGAGCTTTTCATCTAGCTTATAAGCATCTTGAAGGCTACGAAACGGAATCGCATGATCTGTGACTCCAGGGACGCTTTCTAGAGGAGTCTCACAGCCCAAAGCTAATACCAATCGATCGTACTCCAGCTCGGTACCATCTTCTAATGTGACAGATTTTTGGGTTTTGTCGATATAGTCTACAGATCCCTGAATAAACCGAATATCT
Organism: Chamaesiphon sp. OTE_78_metabat_374; assembly: GCA_031385105.1. Taxonomy (GTDB): domain Bacteria; phylum Cyanobacteriota; class Cyanobacteriia; order Cyanobacteriales; family Chamaesiphonaceae; genus Chamaesiphon. Next base: position 4,685 of record JANNBD010000013.1, on the reverse strand, counting down.
GTTCCCTTAAACAGTTCTGCAAATGGTGGGGCGATTTCCCAACCTTGCATTTCTCCAGTAATTAGCTCGTACAGGAGCGGTGTAAATACAAAATTGGTTTGACGATCGATCAGGGTGATTTCTGGCTTCTGGTCATTTGTCCAGACGAGTTGATTTAGTCTCAGGGCAGTATACAAACCACCAAATCCTCCACCGAGGATGCAGATACGCGGTGCTGAAGTCATAATTCAAGGGTATTTAGCGATCGACAAAGAACCTTCTTCATTAACTGTAACAATTCTCGACCATACCTGCCTAGTCGAAATTTCCCAGGCTATCATCGTTGGGGTGCTTTATTGGTCTAGCCGATAGCAGAATACATGATTGCGATCGTTTATTTTTTGAGTAGGAAGGGAGTATGAGCAATTTAGAACCGAGGGAAGATCTGGTACAGCAGTTTGCCGCAGGTAAATTATTCAGAATAGCTGCAATTGCACAGGGAGCCATTCATCTCTGTGCTTATGTTGCATCGTTTATCAAGCTGATTTCGATCGAAGGTGGTGGCTATTACAATCGGGAAATTCTGCTTTTCATTGGCATTACGATTGTCTCAATGCCGCTATTCTTAATTACTAAATGGTTAATTGAGCACAGCTTGAAAGTATCCCAACGAAAACGTTTGATTGGTTATTGTTTTTATGTTTTCGTAATATTTTGGAGTATAGCTATTATCAAAATAAGTTACTTTGGTTAGCTACTTGATTTTAAGCTGGCTTGATAAGCTCGATGCACTTCTTTGACGCTATATTGGTTGAGGAAAATGCGGGCAAATTGTTCGGCTAATTGCGGATTACCTCGATCGATCGACCATTGCATTAGCGGTTTGAGGGTATGTTCATTTAGCAACCCACCTAGAGACAATATATTCCACAAGATTCGGTGAAATACGGTCATCTGCACCATCATTTTTACGTCAAGAGTTGGGTGCTTTTGATAAAAAACAACGCCCATTTTACCGCGTTCTATTTCTTGCTCGATCATCCGAGGGATGCGATCGAGTGAGAAGGCTGGATGCCAATGATAGCCAGCAGCAGCCGGACATTTAATCATTTTAATCCCCAGATTCTTTAGCCGCACACCGAGTTCTAAATCTTCCCAGCCGTAGAGACTAAATCCTAGATCGAACAGCCCAGCTTCAATTAGCCAATGTTTGGAGATCGCCACATTTCCGGTGGCAAAGTAAGCATTGGAAAAATCCATAATCTTATAAGCTTCAGAGGTCGGATCTTCAAAATTAGCAGTATTAATTACGGCACCATAGGTAAACAATTTATCGTTACCTAGTGTTTTCTGTCCCTCTAATAATGCCTCTGCATGAGACTGTAAAAAAGTGGCTGTAACTACCAAATCGCTGTCGATGAAAATAATTGTATCGCCCATAGCTCTTTCTACGCCGAGATTTCTAGCAGCAGATGCACCTTGATGAGCCTGTTCATAGACTTTTACGTGAGTTAAATTAGTGGTATTGCGATCGAACCATTCGATCGTCCCATCAGTTGAGCCATCATCGACAATTACGATCTCATAGTCAGTTACGATCTGTGGATCGAATGTTTGCAGTTCTAACGCACTCACACATTTCTGAAGGATCGGTAGCCGATTATAAGTAGGAATGACGATACTAAAAAACACTAAATCTTTCCCTCAACCGAGATTGCTAAAAAATGGCTAGAGATGCTTACAGGCATCCTATCCTAGTCTAAGACACGATCGACCGATCAAGAGTTTCCGAAAATCAAACTTCGATCGTTGCAGCTATAATTTTGGATGTCACAATCTAATCAGCCTGTTTGAACTGCTGCTGAATCTCTCTGTCTAGAGCCTGATGTACCTGTAAATTATCAGATCGATCGGTTATAACTTCAATGACTGCACTACAATTTTTTGCTAGTGCTTGGCGATAATCCCGAATCAGCTCATCAGATGTCTGTGGCTGGTAGTAGTCTAGCCCAAACATCGCCGCTGCATGGGAGAAATTCACACCGTGTGGAGTCCCAAAATAAGTATCGAATATTTCGGTTGATTTGGCGATCGGTAAAAACGAAAATATCCCACCACCATCATTGTTGATAATCACCACAACCACTGGCTGGGGATTGCGTTGCAAGAGCAAGAAAGAATTTAAGTCATGTAAACTCGACAAGTCCCCCACAATCGCCGTCACTGGAGCCTGCAAACCCACCGCAAACCCAGTCGCTGCTGCAATTGCCCCCTCAATTCCACTAGTACCTCGATTAGCTCCAACTCGTGGATCGTGGATCGTGGATCGTGGATCGTGAAAGGCATACATATCCAGATCCCGAATCGGCATACTATTGGCTATCCATAAACCGTGTTGACTAGGAATGAGTTCCGAGATAGTTCGGGCAGTCAGTGGCTCGGTTAATTTGGTGGTTTTTAAAAATTTTGCGGCTGTAACGCTGATTCTATCTGAAGCGGATCTGATTTTTTGCACCCATGTTGATGGTGGGAGTTGGGGTAATTCCTGGTATAACTGCTGACACAGATAGGCGATATCAGATTCAATTCTCAGTGAGACTAAGTGACTTGGATCGTGTCGATCGCTATCATTCGCAACGACGATATAATTTTGGGGTGGATATTGCTCGATCCATTTTAGCCATCGCGCTGACACTATCCTAGTGCCGATTTGGACGATCGTATCGATTTGTTCTAACTCGCTAGAAATGTCTGTAATTAATAATCGATCGAAGTAATGGATTAAATTTGGGAAGTCTCGGCGCAGTCTCAAGTCTGACTGAATATCTGCAAATACCGCCCAATTTAATCTCGTGGCTAATTCTATGACAGCTTGAATATCTACCGCCGATCTTAATTGTCCAACTACCAATACGCCCTTGAGAGTAGATTGAATAATTTCAGTTAGTGATTCAATTTCGATAGAAGTTGGAATGATTAACTTACTTGCATAGTGAGTATATGGAGACTGACTCTCCTTCCAGCGACTCAAGCTCACAGGTATTTCTACAGGTGCATCCATCGAGCCAAACGGCTCCCGAAACATGCAGTTGAGCTGCACTACGCCGCCTGGAGCTTGGCGAGATTTCGATACCGCCAGATCGATCGTCGTCAATACCACATGGGGGCTAATTTCGGCTGTAGGGCAAGGTAGATCGAATTGCCATTGTGGATAAGATCCATACAAATTGACCTGATCGATCGTCTGATTTGCCCCCGTCTGACGCAATTCCGGTGGTCGATCGGCTGATAGGATAATTAGGGGAATGTGATCGATCGACGCTTCAATCACAGCAGGAAAATAATTCGCCGCCGCCGAGCCGGATGTACAAATCAACACCGCCGGATTTCCCGTCGCGCGAGCATATCCCAGTGCATGAAAAGCGGCAGCCCGCTCGTCTAGACAGACAATCTTTTGTGCCTGCGGATGTTGAGCCACTGTAGCAGTTAATGGTGTCGATCGAGAACCAGGCGAAATGACAAAATAATCAATGCTATTTCGCACCAGTTCCTCAATAATTAAATATCCCCACAGTCGATTCATTCAGGTGCTATTCACTATTCACTATTCACTATCCACTAAAACACCAGTAACCATGTTTTAATACCAGGAGCAAAGGCTACTCATCCCCAGCCATTGCCGATCGACCTTGCTTGCCGAGCCTAACCACTAGGAAGTAGACTAAGTATAAGGTATAGCTAATTAACCCCAAGATACCAAGAAAGCTGAGAAACCCTGGATTGGAATTAGCGTGAAAGAATTGGTAGTAGAGCCAGGATGGTTTGAACCAGGCTTGACAGTAATCTGTTTTAGCGGTGCCAAAAGCACATGAGAGAAATGGGATTGTGGCGATCGCGCCCAAGGTAGAATAGATCGTAGTTCCCCATCTCCAAGCCAAGAATCCCAATTTGAGTGGACGATCTGGTAAGTCGGTAATTTCATCATTGAGATCTGCCCAAAACCACAGCGATAGCGGAATCAAGGCTTGCGCGACGAAAGCCGCCCCGAAACTAATTGGCATTGAACCGATCGCCAAGTAGACTGAGATCGCCAGTAAACTAGATACCCGCCAATAAATAGTTAATAAGCTCTGGATTGCTGTCGTTTTTTGAGCAAATGCCCATAATAAGAGAATCAGCGGAATTAGGACTGTAAATATTACGGCTACTCGAAAATCCATCCAGATTAACGGTTCAAACCACAGTTGAGATTGATTAGGCATGAGATAGATCTAAAAGTAGGTAGTTTGCGCCTGATGACTGGTTAGCTGTTTTTTCCCAATTCAACAGATTTTCCTCCCCAATCTTGACATATATTTTACTGCTTCAGTCATTTGCTCAGTTAGCTGCCAACTATGACTTATTTCTCATCTGATTATTTTACCGCTCGATCGCGCTGGAGATCCGCCGCTAGTCGATTGGGCTGTCGATTGGAATCCCACCCGATTGAGGCAATATCACCTACTGACGAAGCCCTGACGATCGATATTGCCATCTATGGAGATCCTTTGGCACGCAAGACTCTGGTGATTTCGAGTGGTTTACATGGGGTGGAAGGTTTGCTTGGCTCGGCGGTGCAATTGGCTCTATTGGAGCAGTATTTCACCACGGCTAAATTAGCACCAGATGTGGCGGTGGTAATGATTCACATGCTCAATCCATTTGGT
>JANNBD010000546.1:0-3590 GCA_031385105.1 Chamaesiphon sp. OTE_78_metabat_374 | reverse complement strand
ACAAAGTACTGAATCCCAATCACTTTGTGATCGGTACTGAATGTAAAGTAGTCTTTCCAGGTGCGATGATGAATGACAACATCATCTTCTGATGTTTGATTCGGGATTAATAATTCTGCTGTCATGAGATAGGGAGTAGATTGTAGGGGGTAGAGGGTAGGAGGAGAACGTCATCCTTGGTATTAGTAAAAATATCGATCTTGATCGTGTAGATTCTAGCTGGTGGGCATTGCCCACCCTACGATGATTTGTATGAAATCCCCTCCTCGGAGCGACGTTTTTATTCTGGGGTTCCCCCAAAATAAAAAAACGTCAAGACAGGGGTTCCCGTAGGGCGGGGTGGGTAGATCCCCGCCACCCACTACTTGATTACAGATGCGATCGATCCATCCATTTTTAGACCTTGATGATGGAGATGTTCAACCATTTCTGGTTTCACGCCCATTTCATTGGCATAGGGAGCAAGGTATTTGTCTGGAGACAGATTTGCCGGATTCATCGCAATTGTTTGCTTGACAATCTCAGCTTGCGCTTGAGCAGATTGTTGCTGACTGGCGATCCAAGTGTCGTACTCTTCAGGTGTATGGACGATCATCTGTGTCACCATCGAACCGTGATAGCCACCGCACAGCTCGGCACACCGCAGCGGATAGGTACCTACTTTGTTAGTGGTGAATCTCAGTTGAGTTTGGGTGCCAGGAATTACGTCCTGCTTGAGTCGCAACTGCGGGATCCAGACGGCGTGAATTACGTCTTGAGCATTCATGTTGAGCTGAACTTCCTTACCGATTGGCACATGAAGCTCACCAGAAGTAATGTTGATGTCTGGATAGGTAAAGATCCACGCGTATTGAAGTCCCAACACATTGACATTGACAGCAGCGGCTTTACCTTGATTGGCAGGGGACGCGCCTACACCCAAGGCGGCGATCATCGGACTGCCTTTAGGCGTATCTCCATCCATGTCCATCGTTGCGGCCATTGCACTACCTTTGCCTGCGGGCATTCCGTGCATGGCGTGCATCCCATCGGCAGCGGGGTCGAAACCACCCATTTCGTTGTAAATTTCAAAACTGTAGATGGAAATCCATAGTACAATTGCTGCTGGAATTGCCGTCCAAAGAATCTCTAGGGGCACATTACCTTCGATCGCGGCACCATCACCGAGTTCTCCAGGCTTACGCCGAAATTTAATTGCACAGTAGACAATCACGCCTTGGACGATGATAAATAGTCCAGCAGAAATCGTCATCATGGCATTGAAGAGACCATCGATGTGCGTAGCTTCTTCAGATGCGGCCACAGGCATCAGCCCGTGATTTTGTCCATACCAGAGACTAACGAGGGTTAATCCTATGCCCAGTAGGAGGGTAGTAATTGAGCTAGGAATATTCATTCGAGGTTAAGAATTGAACTAAATAGTTAAGAATAATGACGAGAAAAATAGATACAGTTTGGCTAACTATCTTTACTAAGGTACCTTAGCCGATCGAAGAGATCGGCACTCGATCGCATTTCTTCAGCATTTCTTTGGGATTGATTTGGCTAAAAGCGTTGAATTTTTTAGATTTCGTTACAAATTAAACCTTTAACATTTTCTTTGGGATCTAGCTTAATTAGGAGTTAAAGTCAGACAGCATATAGGTTGATAAAAGTGGGAAGTAGCTAAGAGTCGATCGAATCTACCATTACGCCACCAACCGTCACTAGGTATTAATGCTAGTTTGGGAATACTTGACTGAGATAGCGCAGCTAAAGCACACAATCGGACTAACCAACGCGAACATTTACTCAACTATGTCAGATTCTGCATTTATCCCTCAATCTCCGGCTGGCGAAGATGAATCTCAGCAAGGCACCACAAACGTTATTGTTCAGAACCGGATTCGCCAGTCAGTCTGGAAGGTCGCTTTCGCAACACTGCTGTTGATGGCGGTGGGCAGTGCCACCAGGGTGATGAATGCTGGTTTGGCCTGTCCTGATTGGCCGCTCTGCTATGGTCAGTTGGTACCAACCCAGCAGATGAATCTTCAGGTATTTTTAGAGTGGTTTCATCGTCTCGATGCCGCACTGATTGGTGTGAGTACTTTACTACTGGCTGGATCGTCGTGGTGGTTCCGGCACCAGCTCCCGCGCTGGACTCCCTGGGCAACAACATTTGCCCTGAGCCTAATTCTAGTCCAAGGAGCACTGGGTGCCTTCACAGTCACCGAATTACTCCGCTTTGATATCGTCACCGCCCACCTTGGCACCGCATTACTGTTTTTTACCACATTACTCTCGATCGGTACCCTTCTACTCCCTACACCTCCTAAACTCCCGACACCCCGCACACTTCCCTCCCCCCTCTTCCCCCTCGCCGCAGCAGTCTTCGTTTACTTCCAGAGCATTCTCGGCGGATTGGTTGGATCCAGATGGGCACTACATCAGTGTTTTGGTAACTCTGAGCTATGTACAGTGATGAATAGCCACATTATTGGTGTCGTACCTGCAACGTTGAGTTGCATCGCGGTAATTTTTACAATCTGGCGGAATCAGAATTCACCAGAATTCGCTCGTAAATTAGCCATGATTGTTGGGTTGCTCTTGGTCGCTCAAATCTTACTCGGTACTGCTACTTTCAAACTGCATTTGCAAGTTGAAACCCTCACAGTCGCCCATCAATCGATCGGCGCAATGTTGCTTGGTTCACTAGTGATTTTGACCTCTCTACTGTGGAGATCGAACAGCCCAAAACTGGTCAATTAACTTCACAATTCAGCTTCCGATCCTTAACACCTTACTAGCTCCCCATTTCCTCTGATATGCAAGAACTTCTTGACCAGCCGATAGAATCCAAAAGCCTCAGCTTTCCCGAAGTGATTCAGAGCTATTATCAACTCACCAAACCGAGAATCATTCCTCTGCTACTGATCACAACTGCGGCGGCGATGTGGATGGCTTCCGATGGAGCAACCGATCCAGTACTCTTTCTCGTTACTGTTGTGGGTGGGATGTTGGCAGCGGCTTCAGCTCAGGCGATGAACTGTATTTACGATCGAGATATCGATTATACGATGGAGCGGACTCGCAGTAGACCCATTCCATCTGGTCGAGTTACCCCGCTCAATGCTGGAATTTTTGCGGCAGTATTAGCCGGATTATCATTCACAATTCTGGCAGTTTTCACCAATCTCTTAGCAGCTTTACTAGCGATGGCTGGAATTGGCTTTTACATGTGGATTTACACCCATTTACTCAAACGCCATACACCCCAAAATATTGTGATTGGTGGGGCGGCTGGAGCGATTCCGGCACTAGTTGGTTGTGCTGCTGTTACCAATAGTTTGAGTATCGAAGCTTGGGTGTTGTTTGCGATCGTTTTTCTGTGGACTCCACCCCATTTCTGGGCATTGGCACTGATGATAAAAGATGATTATGCCAAGGTTGGGATTCCGATGCTACCTGTGGTTGCTGGCGAAGCAGAGACTGTTAAGCAGATGTGGATTTACACGCTGTTACTAATTCCGACTACGCTGTTATTAGTTTATCCTCTGGGTGTTGCTGGAGCTTTCTATGGCATATCTGCTATTGGATTAGGTGGTGTTTTT
>JANNBD010000500.1:0-2865 GCA_031385105.1 Chamaesiphon sp. OTE_78_metabat_374 | reverse complement strand
GAAAACAGTCTTCTAGAAACTATCCAGCCTGCTTCTTGTGAAATTATCTCCCTCATCTTCGCTACTTTTCCCCAGTGGCATATTCCAGGCTATGAGTAACAAATTTATATGCTTAATCGATTAAAAAATCTATTCCCTCGGCGAGGTAATGGGGTGGCGATCGAACTTGGATCCGAACGGATCAACATTGCCCAACTCCACAAAAAAGGTGCCGATCTCACGCTCAAACATCTCTGTTCCGCTGAAGTTCCTGAAGGAATTTTTGAGGAAGGCAGAATTGTGAATACCCAAGAACTCGGCGATCTGATTCGGGCTACCTTGGCTGAGAATAAAATCCAGGCAACCCACGTCTCAACCTCAGTACCGATGCGGGAAGCGACGATCAAGTTGATTCCCTTACCAGCCGAATTAAACGATCGCGAAATCCGCGATCTGATTCTCAATCAAGAGGCAGCATTATACCTACCATATCCACGAGAAGAAGTCGATCTCGACTACCAAAAACTCGATCTAATTGTAGATGAAGACGGTTTGGATAAAGTCCAAGTAATGTTGGCAGCAACTCGAAAAGAAGTTACCGATAGTTATATCGAAACTTTTCAATATGCTGGACTAAAAGTAAAAACCCTAGAAATTAGTAGCTTTTCAGTCTTACGCACCATCAAAGAACAACTCCGCCAATTTGCACCGCAAGAAGCAGTAGTTCTAATCGATATTGAATTCGATTGTACCGAAATTGCGATCGTTGTCAATGGGATTCCCCAGTTTAATCGTACAGTTCCAATCGGCACTTACCAACTTCAAGAAGCCTTAAGTAGTGCGATGAATCTACCTGTGACTAGGAGTTCCGAAGCACTTCAAGATATCACTATTCCTGATATTCCAGTCAGCAGTATTAGTAATAGTACTGACATGGCTAGTATCAATCCAGGCATGGCTGCAATGATGCGAATCCTCGCTGAACTAGCTGATGAAGTCCGTCGCAGTATCGACTTCTACATGAGTCACAACGGTCAAGACTTCAAACTCGAACAACTGCTGCTAGCAGGGCCAGGTGGCGGATTGGGACAGCTCGATCTGTTCTTTACTCAGCGATTGAGTATCCCCACTACCCAAGTCGATCCGATCGGTGGATTGGGTTTAGAGCCAGAAATGGATATCCCGATCAGTCAACGACCTGGACTCGGTGTAGTCCTGGGATTAGGAATGCGCGAGGTATAAAATATGTATAGTATCGATATTAATTTACTGCGCGAACGGGCAGAATTTCAAACCGACAATCCGACTGAGTTTGCTGGCGATGCATCCCTTGCCCCCCGCAAATATAGCAAAATCCCAATGTATGTCGGGATCGGAGTAGCAGCACTAGCTTTACTCGCTACTGGTGGCGGCTGGTTATGGCTGGGCGACCAAGCCACCCAGCTCGAAGCAAAACAAAAGGATCTAGACGCAAAGCTGGGTAGCCTCAAAGCTCAAGATGCGCGGCTAGCCGAAATCAATGGCAAAGTAGCCCAAGTTACTGAAGAAAGCCAATCCTTTGCCAGCGTCTTTAACCAGATTCAACCCTGGTCTGCTGTGCTCCAAGATTTGCGGGAAAGTATTCCCCAAGGCGTTCAGATTGCCAGTGTCGTTCAAAGCGAAATCAAGGGTACTCCGGCACCAGCAGCAGCCCCAGCAGCGGCTCCAGCACCCAAAGGCGGATTGGTAGCAAAGATCTCCACTCCTCCCAATCCTGAAGCCAAACCAGGTACTCCAGCTCCAGCAGCTCCAGCACCCGCAGCAGCGGCTCCAGCACCAGCGTCAGGCGGCGTTACAACCTATCCAACATTGGAAGATTCGATCGCAGCTAAGTTTCCTGGGACTAAAGCCGCAGCTCCAGCTACTCCAGCAGCTCCACTAGCAGCAGATGTACCAACTACCAAGCTAGACATTACTGGTACAGCCAAATCATTTGATGAAGTCAACAACTTCATCTTGACGCTCAAGCAATCAGCTTTCTTCAACCCTGATGAGACTCAATTGCTCAGTACTAGCATGATGGCTCCACTCACCGTTGAGCAAATCAAGCCTGCACTAGCGGAACCAGCCGCTACTGTCACGGCAACAGGCGCACCAATTATCCCCGCCAAGCCGAAGAAACTAGAAGTTCGTCTAGTTGAATACAAAATTCAAACTACCCTCAAACGCATCCCTGCGGCAGACCTGATGGGTGAACTAGAACGCAAAGGTGCTGTAGGTTTGGTAGCTCGACTCAAAAGTCTTCAACAACAGCAGGTGATCAAGCCATGACATATAACAGCGATTTAATTGAAAGCGATTTAGTCAGTAATACATCTTTTATTTCTGCACCAACATATCCATCAGTATTTGGAATTACCTTTAGTCCAGCAGTGATTGGGATTGGCATTTCCGTTATCGGCCTCGGTATTTCTGGGTACTTTATCGCCACGTCCTTACAACCACAATTAGCTAAAAACCAAGAGCTGGAAACTAAGCTATCCGAAACTCAAAATCAAATTCAGCAACGTAAAGATAACGCTCAAAAAATTGCCGGTGCTGAACAAAGTCTCGACAAAGCCAATGCTCAAAGACAAGTAGTCATGGGACTATTTGCCAGTGATAAAAAGCTGGACACTCTATTACTAGATCTCAATAAACTAGTAAATATCCGCCAAGGAGAACTTCAGAAATTCTCTCCAGATGCACCTGTAGCTGGTGGCGGTAGTAGCGGTGCGGCTGTCGTCACAGACAGTTCCCTCGGTGCTCCACTCAACAACAAAATCAAACGTAAAGGAGTGAGTATCGCTGTCAAAGGCAACTTTGAACAAGTTCAATCGATCCTTCGCACGATCGAAAGACTAGATC
>JANNBD010000464.1:0-2931 GCA_031385105.1 Chamaesiphon sp. OTE_78_metabat_374 | reverse complement strand
TCCAGTTATCACCCCCGCTCCAGTTACGCTATCCCAAAGTACTAACGGTAGCCAGCCGCTAAATACTCCCACTCTTTCACCCCAGCCAGCAGGATCGAGTTTGCTCGAAACTGTAATTGGGCAACAGTTGCAATTGATGGCGCAACAGCTAGCTTTATTAGGTCAACCTAATTCCATATCAGTTCCAGTAGTTGCAACTGCACCTGTTAATTCATCCCAGAATGGCGCAGCTAAAACACTCCCGACTACTAGTGCCGTAGTTACGGCACAATCTCCCTCTCCTGAACTATTACGCAGTCGGATCGAGCTACCAAATGCTGGAAAAAATACCAGCAAAGAGCTGACAGCCAGCCAGCGCACTCATCTAGACACAATTATCCACACCTATACCCAGCGCACCCAAAAATCCAAACAGTTTGCCGCCACACATCGATCGTATCTCGCCGATCCGCGCACGGTGTCTGGATTCAATCCGACGCTCAAAGAGATGGTGTATCCGATTGTAGTCGATCGATCTAGCGGCTCGAAGCTGTGGGATATCGATGGCCATCAATATATAGATTTAGTCAGTGGCTTTGGTTTGAATCTATTCGGCTGGTCGCCTGATTTTGTAACTGAAGCGATTACCAAGCAGCTTCAACTAGGGATGGAAATTGGCCCTCAGTCGCCATTAGCGGGCGAAGTTGCCAAATTAATGTGCGAAATGACTGGATTCGATCGAGCCGCCTTCTGCAATACTGGCTCGGAAGCGGTACTCTGTGCGATGCGGATTGCGCGGACAGTGACGGGACGGGATCTGGTGGTGATTTTTGCGGGAGCTTATCACGGTATCCTCGATGAAGTCGTCGTGCGGGGCACCAAGCAATTGCGATCGATTCCAGCCGCTCCAGGTATTCCAGCGGAAATGGTTGCTAATATTTTGGTGATTGATTATGACGCGCCTGATGTGCTGGACATTCTCCGTAGTCGCGCTGATGAAATAGCCGCTGTCATGGTCGAACCAGTTCAGAGTCGATCGCCTGAATACCAGCCACGGGAATTGCTGCACAAACTGCGTGAATTTACCCAGGAAGCTGGAGCTGCGCTAATTTTTGACGAAGTTGTCACCGGATTTCGGATCCATCCTGGCGGGGCACAGGCACACTTTGGAGTCAAAGCGGATATCGGCACCTATGGCAAGATCGTCGGTGGTGGGCTACCGATTGGCGTGATTGCTGGCACCTCAAAATACATGGATGCCCTCGATGGCGGTGGTTGGCAATTTGGGGATGATTCGATTCCAGAGGTGGGTGTAACTTACTTCGCAGGTACGTTTGTCCGTCATCCTCTGGCTCTAGCTGCTGCGAAGGCGGTACTGACTCATCTTAAACAGAGTGGGGAGAGTTTGCAGCAACAGCTCAATGCTCAAACCGATCGATTTGTGGCAGAATTAACGGCTTATTTCCAATCGATGGCGGCACCATTTACCGTTCACAATTTTGGTTCGTTATTTATCATCAAGTATCCAGCCAATTTCTTGTCTGGAGATTTGTTATTTTACTTGATGCGATCGAAAGGGATTCACATTTACGATCGTCGTCCTTGCTTCTTAACTACAGCTCATACTGATGCCGATTTAGCCGTAGTGATAGCAGCGTTTAAGACGAGCATTTCAGATCTACAAACAGCAGGTTTTTTAGATGTAGCTATGAGCAGCAAACTAGCACCTGAAAATGTCAGCAGCAATGGAAAATCGAATCCTGTTATTGCTTCAGCTCCAGCAAATCAGCCCCCACAAGTAGGCGCAAAACTAGGACGCGATCGAGATGGAAATCCAGCTTGGTTTATCCCCGATCCCGATCGAGCAGGGAAGTATTTGCAGGTGGGAAATCATGAATAAACAAATTGGTGCCTTAACTTCTTTACGTGGAATTGCGGCGATAGTTGTTGTGATTTTGCATTTTGCTTATTCGACCTTACCGGAAGTAGGGGTGATGTTGTCACGATACACCAGTTTTTTTAGAGGTGGCTACTTATTTGTCGATTTATTCTTTATTTTGAGCGGGTTTATTATGACCCATGTTTATTTAGAGAGTTTTGCAATGGGGGTGAATAAAGCAAATTATTGGACATATCTTCGCGCCCGATTTGCAAGAATTTATCCACTGCATCTGTTTACATTGGGCATATTAGTTGGATTAGAACTGCTCAAATCATTCTTGCCAAATTTTCAGGCATTTACAGGGAACTTCAATCTCACCGCCCTAGTTGCTAACGTGTTCATGCTCCAGGCTTTTGACTTCAACTGTCCGCCCCTATTCTGGTGTAAGAGTACTTGGAATGAGCCAGCTTGGTCGATTAGTGTCGAATTTTTGATTTATTGTATATTTCCATTCCTACTATTTGCACTGCTGAAAACCAAGCCAAAAACTGATTGGCTTATTTATCTCACTAGCCTGATTGCGCTGCTCTTATTAATTAGATTTACTAGAGGTACTTTAGAGTCAATTATTGGGATTCCCTCGATCGCCAGATGCGGTCTAGAATGCGTGCTGGGAATTATTACTTACAAGGCTTATCAATGGGGCAGACATCAAAGTAAGTTTAATTTTAGACTTTTGGAGCTAGGATCGACGCTGCTAGTAATTGGGCTGATGCACAAATGGATTCGCAGTCGGATAATTTTTGATTGGATCACACTACCCGCATTTTCACTGCTGATTCTCTCTCTAGCTAGTGCAACCAATGGATTTATTTCCAGAATATTAAACTCCCGCCCACTCTTGTATCTAGGAACAATTTCTTATTCGATTTATATGGTGCATTGGTGTCTGATTCAATTTTTAGAAACATTCTGGTTGCTTCAATTTCAGGTGCCGTTTGGTAGTGGCTTTGACCAGAATAGTTGTCTGTTAGCTCTGGGTTTATTTATACCAATCTCTATAGTCGCCG
>JANNBD010000459.1:0-2433 GCA_031385105.1 Chamaesiphon sp. OTE_78_metabat_374 | reverse complement strand
TGGTGGCGGGGGGGGTGGGTGTTCTAAATGCTGTACAAAAACAGTTACGGTCTTTATTTGTAAAATTTCTTAATGCTGTTTACAAAAAAATTAAAATTGTGACTTTGGTCAAAATAAAAAAAGCGACTATAGCTACTACTATAAAGAAAAGCACTATAGTGGTTGGAAAAAAGACTGCTAATTGTAAACACTAGTAGTCACCACAGCTCTTGAAGTAGTTGCGTTCGGACTAATTGCTAACTAATGTGAGTTTAGCAGGCAATTAGTTCTGGTTGGATCGCTAACTGAGCTTCTTCTTCATGAGCCTAAACCAAAACCGTCGAGCTGCGATTGGAATCCAACAGCAGCTCGACGGTTTTATCAAATAGGTGTGATGACTTCTTTTTTGAAGACTCTTTTGGCTAAAATTAACTCAATTATGTCTGTCGATCGCGATCAAATTCCCGCTTCATCCAGTTAAAACTGATTGAATTTGATTCAAATGTATTGTTTTGACCTATTATTTTTATTTACCAGCTAAATTAAATAGATTATATTGATATTATTTTGTCTTTTTCGCTTAGAAAAGACTATTGCTAATTCAAATTTGATCGAGCATGATGGTATTCAAGAGCGAAGACAGCAGTTAACAGTTCTGCTACAAACGTTCTAAAATCAAGTTTGTAATAATAGGATTGATTCCGAAATATGGCTCACATTGAAATCTCCAACTTAAATGCTGCTGGTAATGACTTATTTGCAGGTTCAGACAGCTTCTTAAACGAACTTCAAACAACTGAAACTACTCAAATCTTTGGTGGCTATAACCAACGTCGTCGTCGTAATTGCAAGAAAACCAGCATCAAAATAGTTAAAAAAACTAGCTGGAAACGATGCAAGCCTCCTGTAAAAGTAGTTTGCCGACCAGTTCCTTGCTTCGTTCCGCCAAGAAGAGCTTGCTAGTTCATGTGAACAACATGAGCTGCTCACAAAAATGGTTCTAGAAATCAGTTTGTGTGATTGCGAGGCAAAATGTAGCTTACCCCTCATCAGCTTCCGACTAAAGCCGCCGAGATGCTTGTAAATCAGTATCCCGGCGGTTTTGTTTGCGTTGGCGCAAGCCTGCCTTTGGCACGGCGTACGGTCGGTAATCAGACCTGACTTTTGAAGGTCACAGTCACCGTTGTGCCCAGATTGACTTGACTATCGATCGACAGTTCGCCCTGATGACTGATCACGATCGATCTGACGATCGCCAGTCCCAAGCCCGAACCACTACTAACATCGGAATCACTGGCTGTTCGGGCCGGATCCACCCGATAAAACCTGTCAAACAGATGGGGGATTGCTTCACTGGGAATGCCGATCCCGGTGTCTTGGACTTTGACCTGAAGATAGGGCGTATTCTGCCGAATTACTTGCTTGAGCTGAACATTGATCTGCGATGGTCGTTGGCGGACAGCTTGCTCCTCTGGATCATCGACCTGTGGCGGCGTATATTGAATCGCATTGGTGAGTAAATTGGTAAATAGTCGCACTAACCGATCCCAATCGCCACTGAGATTAAATGCTGTCAGTTCACTCGGAGCGACGGCGGTTGCCACAACTACAACCGGATCGATAATTTCCAGTGTTAGCTTGATTCCCTTAGCTGCGGCGGCTAACTGTTGCTCTTCGATCGTTTCCACTAGCAGTGCATCGAGTGGTACAGAGCTAAAATCAGCAGCAACGATACTGCTGTCCTGCCGAGCGAGAAATAATAAATCGTCCACCAACCTCCCTAGACGACGAGTTAGCCGTTCGATCGTCTGGAGCTGCTGGCGTTGCTGGGGTGATAAGGGTTCTTCGGTGAGGGCAACTTGGACATTGGTTTGGACAATCGCGATCGGATTGCGGAGTTCGTGAGAGGCATCGGCAGTAAACTGTTTGAGCTGCTGGTAGGACGCTTTGACAGGCTCGATCGCAATCCCCGACAAAAACCAGCCAATCGCGGCGACACTGGCAATCACCAGGGAAGTCCCAATCGACAAATCCACAAGTAATAGCTCAGTTGGTTTAGTTACTTCAAACCAAGGATGACTCACCCTGAGAAATCCCACCAGCACACCATCTTTTTTTACTGGTGCTGTGATTTGCCGCAAAATTCGGTCATTTCCCACCCGTACAGTCTCACCATCAAGGTCGATCCAAACTGGCAGATGTAGCGGCTCTCGGAGGGTAGACCACAGCAATTTTTCACTAGCATTAAACAACTCTAGATCGATGCGATCGTCATCGAGCCTGTCTGAGTCATCCTTGAAACTTGCCGCCACATTAATTTCAAACTGATTACCCGTTCCAGGCAGGTAGATTTTATCGATCGAGATCGACCTGCTCACCACTTCCACCACATGATTTAAGGTATCGTCGATCCGCTCGATCAAAGTACCCCGCACATACACATACATCCCGATC
>JANNBD010000432.1:0-3366 GCA_031385105.1 Chamaesiphon sp. OTE_78_metabat_374 | reverse complement strand
GTTGGATGCTCCACTACCACAAGCAAAACCCCCTCTACACCCACTTCGACGACATCATCGAAATCTTCAAAAAATGCGATGTGTCCTTCAGCTTGGGTGACTCCTTGCGTCCTGGTTGTACCCACGATGCCTCCGACGAAGCCCAGCTCGCCGAACTCAAAACCCTGGGAAATCTCACCCGTCGCGCTTGGGAACATGACCTCCAAGTGATGGTAGAAGGCCCTGGACACGTCCCAATGGATCAAATCGAGTTCAACGTCAAAAAACAGATGGAAGAGTGCTCAGAAGCTCCTTTCTACGTTTTAGGCCCACTGGTAACTGATATTGCTCCAGGTTACGACCATATCACCAGTGCGATCGGTGCAGCAATGGCTGGTTGGTATGGTACCGCCATGCTCTGCTACGTTACGCCTAAAGAACATCTGGGTTTACCAAATGCTGAAGATGTCCGCAATGGTCTAATTGCCTACAAAATCGCTGCTCACGCTGCTGATATTGCCCGCAAACGTCCAGGTGCCCGCGATCGAGATGATGAGCTATCCAAAGCGCGTTACAACTTCGACTGGAATCGTCAATTTGAACTCTCCCTCGACCCCGAACGGGCGAAGGAATATCACGACGAAACCCTTCCCGCAGATATCTACAAAACCGCCGAGTTCTGCTCGATGTGTGGTCCTAAATTCTGCCCGATGCAAACCAAAGTTGATGAGGAAGCATTGACTGAGCTAGAGAAGTTCCTAGCCCTAGAAAAAGAACCATCACGCATCGGCTAATCAAAAAATCTGTAGGGGCTGGTTTATGCTAACAATCGTGGATGTAACGATAGCTATCGTACAAACCTGCCCTCACCCACTAGCAACCTCCAAGATAATTTCACTTACTTGAAGTGGCACGATCTCGACGTTATTGGTGAGGTTGGGCAGGTTTGTACGAAGGTTAACTGCAAGCTTAAATTTGTCGCATAAACCTGCCCCTACAGGTTATTATTTCTCCCCATCCCCCCATCCCCCATGCTCCCAATCATCGCCATCGACGGCCCCGCAGGTGCGGGCAAGTCCACCGTTACCAAACTCGTTGCAGCCCGATTAGGGCTGTTATTTTTGGATACGGGTGCGATGTATCGCGCGATCGCGTGGCTAGTCCTAGAAGCGAATCTAGCCCTCGATGATGAGCAAAAAATCGCTGAGTTGGTCAGTCAAGCCAAGATCGTATTGACTGGAACCCAAGTTATGGTGAATGATGTGGATGTGACGGGGTTAATTCGATCGCCAGAAGTAACCAGCAAAGTCTCGGCAATCGCCGCATTAGGTATAGTCAGGGCGGAATTAGTCAAGCAGCAGCAGACAATTGGTGCCCAAGGTGGAATTGTCGCCGAAGGGCGAGATATGTGTAGCCATGTATTTCCAGATGCTCAGGTGAAGATTTTCCTCACCGCATCGGTACAAGAACGGGCAAGACGAAGACAGATGGATTTAGTGGCTGGTGGACAGGGTGAATTCAGTTTGGAACAATTGGAAAGATCGATCGCCGAGCGCGATTTAATTGACAGTACTCGTGAGATTTCTCCCTTGAAAAAGGCTGATGATGCGGTAGAAATCATCAGTGACAATCTGACTATTGACGAAGTAGTCGATCGAATTGTCAGTATGTATCAGCCTAAGACTTCTAGATAACATCACTCGCTAATCTAATCCCTGAAAATTGCCAGCGGGTAGAGGGTGGGAAAAAGTTGCGATAAGTGGGGCGAATATGATTGGCAGAAGTAATACAAGAACCGCCGCGCAAGACCATTTGATTGCACATGAATTTACCATTATATTCACCGATCGCACCATCAGCAATTTTGAAACCTGGATAGGGCAAATAAGCACTTTGTGTCCATTCCCACACATCACCAAAAAACTGATGGTGATCGGCAGATGTAGGATGCAAAAAATCACGATCTAAGAAGTTACCAGTCTGAGGCAGATCGACTGCGGCAATTTCCCATTCAGCTTCCGTCGGCAGTCTTTTTCCTCTCCAAGTTGCATAGGCATCAGCTTCGTAGAAACTAACGTGACAAACTGGCTCTGCCAGATCCAGTTGTCGCAACCCGCCAAGTGTCATCACCCACCATTGACGATCGATCAATTCCCAATATAATGGTGCTTGCCATTGCTGACTTTGGACTGTTGCCCAGCCTTCTGCTAACCAATATTTAGCTTCTTTATATCCGCCTGCCTGGATAAATTCTAGATATTCACCATTGTTAACCAATCGATTTCCCAACAGATAATCTTGCAGATATACTTGATGTCGCGGGGATTCATTATCAAAGGCAAATTCAGATCCAGTATGTCCGATCGAGTATAGTCCACCTGGATATCCTAACCAGACAAATTTGCCCTCATTTGTGTCTACATTAACTGATAAATCATCGCGATAAACTGGATGGAGGGGGTTGAGTGCGAGGATATGTTTGATATCTGTGAGCAGCAATTCTTGGTGTTGCTGCTCATGGTGAAGTCCTAGAGTAACTAGTTCTGCTAAGTTAGAGTCTTCAGGTATTTTTGCCAGTAATGTCTGCATGGCTCGATCGACATGCGATCGATACTGATAAACTTCAGCTACCGTTGGACGCGATAATATTCCTCTCTGATGGCGCGGATGGCGTGCGCCAACAGCTTCATAGTATGAATTGAACAGATAACCAAATTGAGGATTGAAAACTTGATACTCTGGGAAATGTGGTAATAGCAAAAAAGTCTCGAAAAACCAAGTTGTGTGGGCAAGATGCCATTTGGGAGGACTGACATCGGGCATACTTTGGATCGTATAATCTTCGATCGCTAGCGGCTGACAAATTTTCTCGCTAATTTGTCGAGTTTTCAGATATGAGTCCAGCATGAATATTTATAAAAGCAATAAGTAGCAACGATTTAGTTGGTTCAGATAGTGCGGTTGATGACAATTTGATCTGGAACTAAATTACGATAAATTAGTTCAAGTGAAGATAAATAATCAGCCGCTGTATCTATGTCGAAATTAAGTTCATTTCCTTACCGTATTTTCACACTGATCGTATTATTTATTACACCAATTGTCACCATCATTGCGATCGGTTCGGCTTCCATCGCTTTTCCCAGTCAGACAATCGCCCAAAGAATTACATCCCCAGGTTTAACCACACCCACCGCAGTACCGACACAGCCAGCACCCGTAGAAGAAGCACCTGTAATTATTCCGGTACCCTTGCCCAAAAATCCCTTACCTGGTGCTGCAAAACCAGCTAGTACCACTAATCCGCCAAAATTTGCAATTAATAATGCTAATCGGGTATTTGCGGCGGGGGAGCGGGACAAAATCGCCGCCTATTTGCGGAGTCGC
>JANNBD010000412.1:0-4809 GCA_031385105.1 Chamaesiphon sp. OTE_78_metabat_374 | reverse complement strand
TGCCAAAGCATTTCTGGGATTTGCAACTTCCACCGCAGGTCAGAAATTAATTAGTCAACCAGCTCGCTAATCAGAGCTAGGACAGCGCGTATTGTGGTACCAAACTTTGAACTAATTGATCGATCGCACTCAGAGATCGATCGCGATATGCGCCGTAGCGTTCTTGTTTACCTTTAATCTTGGTGGGTAACTCTTGGAAGATGCCAAAATTTGGCGGCATTGGCTGAAAATACTTTGGTTCGGCAGTACTGATAAAATCAAATAACGAACCCATCATCGTCACACGGGGCATTGTGATTGGCTCCAATCCTCGAAATAATCGCGCCGCATTTGTACCTGCTAGCCAACCACCTGCTGCTGCTGCGGTGTAGCCTTCTGTACCGATGATTTGTCCGGCGGCTAATAAGGTGTTGCGGCTATGGAATTGGAGTGAGGACGATAGTAATTTTGGTGAATTGATAAAGGTGTTGCGGTGCATTACGCCCAAGCGGACAAACTCAGCATTCTCTAGACCTGGAATCATCGAGAAGATCCGCTTTTGTTCGCCCCATTTTAAATTAGTTTGAAATCCAACCATATTCCAGAGCTGTCCCGCTTTGTCTTCCTGGCGTAACTGGATCACGGCATAGGGACGGTGAATTTGGTTCTCGGTAGCTCTGAAATCACCCCTGCGGCTGTCGAATAAACCCACAGGCTTTAAGGGGCCATAGCGCATGGTTTCTTCGCCGCGCTGGGCGAGTTCTTCGATCGGTAAACAGGCTTCAAAGAATTTAGCAGTTTCTCTGTCAAAATCTTTGAGTTCGGCTTGCTCGGCGTTACAGAGTTCCTGCTGGAACTGAATGTATTGCTCCTTGTTCATCGGGCAATTGAGATAGGCGGCTTCGCCTTTGTCATAGCGGGAGGCAAAGAAAGCAATCTCTTTATCGATCGAATCCCCGACAATTATCGGACTAGCGGCATCAAAAAAGTTGAGATAATCCATTCCCGCCAGTCGCTGAATATCTTCAGCTAGGGCTGGACTGGTCAGCGGCCCAGTGGCTAAAACGACAATGCCATCGCGGGGAATTTCCGACACGTTATCGCGGCGAAATTCGACCAGGGGATGGTTCTTTAAGGTTTCGGTCAGATCGTGACTAAACTGGCCGCGATCGACTGCCAGTGCCCCACCAGCGGGGACAGCATGATGATCGGCCTTGCCAATAATAATCGAACCCAACCTGCGGAGTTCTTCATGCAGTAATCCGGCGGCTCGATCGGCAGATTGGGCACCGAAGGAGTTGCTACAAACTAGTTCGGCTAGTTCTTGACTATGGTGGGCTGGGCTGAGGGTATGGGGGCGCATCTCATGCAAGGTCACGGGTACGCCAGCTTGGGCAATCTGCCAAGCTGCCTCTGTTCCAGCCAAACCACCACCAATCACCTGAACACGCATAACAATTTAAGATTTTGAAGTCTGCTGCTATATTATAGGCTTCCCAAGATTATTTTTTCTGATCCCCTGATTTACCTAGCAGGGTGATTGCCGTTGTGGTCGTGAATTTTGTTTCGACTTGGGATTGACTAGCGATCGTATTACCCAGTTGAGCCATATAGTCAGTCCAAGGTGCTTCTGGATCCTGTTCGTCGGTGAAGTAATCATTGGTGGCGGCAAAATGATCCTCAGTTTCGTTGCGCTCGATCACTCCATTGACGATTAGTCCCAAAATGTTGGCCTTGGCCATTTTCAATTTTTCTTGAGCAGCACGGGCATTATTGGCATCGATCACGCCAGGTCTGGATACGAGCAAGACTCCATCGGTCATATTTGCAACACTTAGGGTTTCCGCCGCAACGAGAATGGGTGGAATGTCGATAATCACGAAGTCATAGTTGGCTGCAACTTCTTGCAGGAGTGATTCCATCTGCCTTGACTCTAGACAAGAGAGGGCATTTTGGGGTCTAGATCCAGCCGTTAGGATGTCCAAATTATCCATCACTGTCCAGGAGATTTGATGCAATTTAGCTGTGCCGCCGAGGATGTCGCTGAGACCTTTTTTGAGGGGTAGTTTCCAGAATTGATGCTGGTAAGGAACGCGCATGTCTGCATCAATTAACAGTACTTTTTGACCCACTCCAGCGATCGCTGCGGCCAAATTAGCGGCAACTTTTGATTTGCCTTCATTGGCAACTGAACTGGTAATGGCGATCGTTTTTAGGTGCTGCTCGAAACCCAGAAATCTCAGGTTAGATTGGATCGATCGAGACATTTCGCTAGTCACCGATTGGGGTGTATCTCTAACTGAAACTTCTAATGTTGTTAGTGCGGGGGTGCGATCTTTTGTCCGATTTTTTTTCTTTTTCTGAGCCGCAGGAATTACACCGAGTAGTGTATATCCAAATAATTTGTTGATTTCTTTAACCGTTTTAAGTGATTTATCTCTGATTTCTAAGCCCGCAATTGCCCCCGTACCCAGCAGAGCACCTAATAGGATGCCCAGACCACTGACGATTGTTTTTGTTTTATTGTCTGGCTTATCTGGGACAACGGCACTGGTGATAATTCTGG
Source organism: Chamaesiphon sp. OTE_78_metabat_374 (assembly GCA_031385105.1). GTDB lineage: Bacteria > Cyanobacteriota > Cyanobacteriia > Cyanobacteriales > Chamaesiphonaceae > Chamaesiphon. The sequence continues at coordinate 2,264 of JANNBD010000412.1, read as the reverse complement.
CTGTCGATGTGTTTTTACTTTTTGCTAGCTGTAGCTCTTGAACCTTTTTTAATAAGACTTGATATGTAGATTGAGATACTTCTAGTTGCCGTTCCAACTGTCGCTGAGTTTGAACTAGCTGCGGCATGACAGTTACTCTTTTTTGATAGGCAGCACGAGAATTTTTTAGAGAAGCCAGCTTTTTGACTAAGCCATCTCGCTGCACTTCTGCTTGTAATGACTCCTTGATCATTGCTTGTTTGAGATCGCCAATTCGCAATGATCCTTGGGGGATTTTAGCCTTCGGCCCAACCGTACTCCGAATTTGCTGATCTAGCAGGGTTTTGAGTTGGGATTGCTTTTCTTTGAGACTAATAATAATCGGGTTCTGATCGGAAAAGCGACTGCTTTCAGTTGCGAGTTGTCTTTCAACATCTTGCTGTTGAGACATGATCCCCTGAATTGCTGGTGATTGACTAATCGCACTGACGGTAATTGCTTCTTGAGAATTTAACTTGACTTTTTCTTTAAGTCCTTTGGCTTGAGCTGTAGCTTCATCGAGTTGGGCTTGAGTGGAATTGATCGTAGTTTCTAGATTGCTAATCATCCCAACTGCTGACTTGCCTTCTTCGTTCAAGTCCACAACATTATTCTGCTGTTTAAATTTACGCAGTGCTACCTCGGCTTCATTGACAGCTTGCTGGGTTTTTGGTAGCTGCTGATCCATTGATGCCCGTGCTGCTTCTGCTTCGGCACGGCTGGTGGAAATATCATTTTCCAAATATAGTTCCATCAGTTTATTGACTACGGTTGCGGCTTTCTGAGGATTACTATTTTTATAGTCAATTTGAAGCACGTCAGAACCACCGATGATTTTAGTGGTGATGGCAGGCTGTAAATCACTGGCTTGCAGCAGTTTTCCTTGGTTATTCTTGAGCTGTAGTTGTTCGATTAACTTCTGGAGTAATGGACGCGAAGTCAATATCTCCATCTGAGTTGTAACGGGGTTTTGAGTGGAAACTAGCGGCTTTAAATCTCCAGCTTCTCCGCCTTCCATGTTGTTGGGAGATAGACTCGATCCCACTACCTTAAAGGCCGGATTTTTGAATAACAATCTCCCTTCGGCTTGATAGGATGGTTTCATCAAAGCAGCGGCGATCAGACTGAGGGCAACGGTAGCAGCAAAGATACTCACAGCAGGCACCCACTGTCGCTTCACCGCCGACACGTAATTACTCAAATCTAAATCGATCGAACCTTTGGATTCCATAGTATTTTACGAATATATTGAACTATTATAACAAACGCTGTTCTGATTCAATCCGCCAAAACGCTTACTCCAAGGTAAATTGAGCGGTATTCTCAGTTAGTTTTTAACTCATTATAGTGACTTGAGCGATCAATCTAAAGTACCAGTTAAAATCATCCTTGGATTAGGATTGCGATAATTGACTGAATCTAACTGATTGGAGCGTCAGTTGGCAAAATCAGTTCAGGCGATCGACTATAATTTTTCCTAAATCCACAGTGAAACTAATCGATCGTGAAACCTTCCAAATTTTATATTCCTTCTCTAGATGGGATCAGAGCAATTGCGTTCTTAATTGTGTTCATTTCCCATGCTGGTTTAGGCAAGATTATTCCTGGCGGATTTGGGGTGACAATTTTCTTTTTTCTGAGTGGATATCTGATTACAACTCAGCTCAGGCGGGAATATGAGCGATCTGACAAAATAGATTTCAAGAAATTTTACATGCGGCGCGTGTTGAGAATTTGGCCACCTTTTTATTTGGTGCTATTTCTATCGATCGGCATTTCATATTTAGTTATGCAGCAGGCTGGATTTAGCTTCCAGCAGCTTCAAGCTTTCCTGACTCAGTTTTTCCATGTTTCCAATTACTATAATGTTGAATTTGGTAATCAGGGGATGGCTTTGGGTACTGAAGTTTACTGGTCACTTGCTGTTGAAGAACATTTTTATTTACTGTTTCCCTTGTTATATGTGCTGTTGCGACGGTTAGGAATTGAGTCAAAGCAGCAGGTATTAATTTTCTGGGGCATCTGTCTACTGGTATTAGTCTGGAGATGTTTACTAGTATTTGGCATGGAAGCTAGTTACGATCGGATTTTTTATGCCAGTGATACTCGTTTGGACGGTATTTTGTTTGGTTGTGCGTTGGCAGTAGCTGGCAACCCCGCCCTGGAGCAGGATCGACAGATATCCGAGCGCAATCTGAAATATTTTCTATTGCCGTTGGGATGTGCTCTACTGTTGTGCTCATTAT
>JANNBD010000403.1:0-8485 GCA_031385105.1 Chamaesiphon sp. OTE_78_metabat_374 | reverse complement strand
TGTGGACAACCCCAGAATAATATAAAATTCTCTCGGTGGTGGTTGTTTTACCCGCATCAATGTGGGCTGCAATCCCGATGTTGCGTACTTTCTCAAACGGGACGGTACGTGGCACAATAACCTCCTTAGTTGTCTGTTGCCTTAAGTTGAATTAGTTAATCTTTATTAAGATTGTATACTTTTTTGGGCACTTGCGGATGAAGTGCCCCCAGATTGAGTCGAATCGTAATGAAAACTCTAGTAACGGTAGTGAGCAAAGGCTTTGTTTGCTTCAGCCATCCGGTGAGTTTCTTCGCGTTTACGGATCGCACTACCTGTCTCGTTCGCTGCATCCATCAGCTCGTTAGCCAATTTGCCTGACATCGATTTGCCAGCGCGAGAGCGAGAATAGTTGATCAACCAGCGCATGGCTAGTGCCGTACCGCGATCAGCTTTAACTTCCATCGGTACTTGGTATGTAGCACCACCAACCCGTCTACCTTTGACTTCCACGAGAGGAGTAGCATTTTTGACTGCTTTCTCAAAGGTTTCGAGCGGATCGGTTCCGGTGCGTTCTTCAATTGTTTTCATCGCATCATAAATGATCCGATAAGCGATCGATTTCTTACCGCTCCGCATAATGCGGCGCACCATCATATTGACCAGACGGCTATTATAAACAGCATCTGGGGGAACTGGTCTTTTGGGAACTGTCGTTCTACGTGACATAACTCGAAGGTTGAATTGGTGATATATCAGTTCGGAGTTCGGAGTTCGGAGTTCGTAGCTTTTGGTTACTTGTCGGTAACTGTCCACTATTTACTATCCACTATCCACTTCCTCACCGTTTACTTGCTTTAATAGAGGATTAATATAGAAATCTTCAGTGATGGTATGGATTACCGATCGCAACGAGACTAGAGACTACCAATTTACCTCGACTTTTAGCAATTGTCTAAAACTGGCATAAATATCTGGTGATACCTAAACACAACTATAGGCAGACACCCTCAGCATGGGAGTGTTTGCAACGTAACTGGGTATGGTTTTGGGTAAACTTACAAATATGTTTGAAGCACTCGTTAGACGAGGATCAGGGCTTAGAAATGTAAGACTTACTTAGCAGCTTTCTTAGGACGCTTGGTTCCATATTTGGAGCGACCTTGTTCACGACCCTTGACACCAGCAGTGTCTAATGTACCGCGAATGATGTGATACCGGACTCCTGGTAAATCTTTTACCCGACCGCCGCGAATCATCACCACAGAGTGTTCTTGGAGATTGTGACCAATTCCAGGAATATATGCTGTGACTTCAAATCCAGAGGTTAGGCGTACCCGCGCTACTTTACGTAGAGCTGAGTTCGGTTTTTTTGGTGTAGTTGTGTAGACACGAGTACACACACCACGACGCTGAGGACATTCCTTCAGTGCGGGTGACTTAGTTTTGACTTTGTAGTCTTCGCGAGCTTTGCGAATTAGCTGTTGGATAGTTGGCATGTGTTAGAAATTTTTGCAGTCACCTAGCGGTTCCAACTGTTGACAAATTATCATTCTACGATGATTTGTCTGTGTGTGTCAATTAAAAAAGCAGAGTAACTCACTATTTAGTGGTAGTGTTTGATCATGAAAAAATCTCTGGATATTCAGGGCAAAAATTTTGAATGGGGGCACAGAACCTATGTGATGGGGGTTCTGAATGTTACGCCGGATAGTTTTAGTGATGGTGGTGAATTTCAGACGGTAAGTGCCGCCGTTGTTCGCGCGGCTGAGATGGTTGCGGCGGGTGTGGACATCATTGATATTGGTGGAGAGTCCACTAAGCCAGGCGCGATCCCTGTCGATGCTGCTACCGAATTAGCACGGGTAATTCCGGTGATTGCGGCAATTCGCCAAGATCCTGTGATGAAGCAGATTCCGATTTCGATCGATACGACTAAATCCATCGTCGCTCAAGCGGCAATTGGAGCTGGTGCTGATATCGTTAATGATGTTTCTGGTGGAGAGTTTGACAGCCAGATGTTTGAAACTGTTGCTCAATTGCATGTGCCCTACGTGATGATGCACATGCGCGGCACACCAGGGACGATGCAACAGATGACTGATTATCAAGATGTTGTCGCCGAAATAATTGCGTTCTTTGAGGCTCAGATTGATCGAGCGAGTAAGTGTGGAATCGATCGATCCCAGGTAATCATCGATCCAGGCATTGGATTTGCCAAGACGTACCAACAGAGTATCGAATTAATTCGTCAGCTTGCCAAATTTCAGGTGCTAGAGTTGCCCCTATTAGTCGGTGTATCGCGCAAAAGCTTCATTGGCAGTATTCTCAACCAACCAGATCCAACTCAGCGGTTATGGGGCACCGCAGCCGCCTGTTGTGCCGCAATTGCCAATGGTGCAGATATCCTGCGGGTGCATGATGTCGCTGAAATGGTTGATGTTAGTCGGGTTGCCGATGTGATGTGGAGAAAATCGGGACTAATCGATCGATCCGACCGATAATTGAGATAGAGCCACAACTAAGGTAGCAGACAACGATAGTGCAGATTGAATCATCGCTTGTAAATATATTGACTCCGACGGCGATTGCGCTGGGTAATTTTGATGGTATTCATCGGGGTCATCTGGAGGTGATTCGCCCTGTACTGGCAGATAGTAGCGGTGCCTATAAAACAGTCGTAAGTTTCGATCCTCATCCTCAGCAGTACTTTACCGGACAGCAGCGTCAATTACTGACACCCCATCGAGAGCGAGAGCTAATCCTGGAGCAATTGGGGATTCAACAACTGATTTTACTACCGTTCGATCGAGACTTAGTGAAATTATCCCCGCAAGAGTTTATCGATCAGATTATCGATCGGCAGTTACAAGCTAAGTTTATTAGTGTGGGTGAAGACTTTCGGTTTGGCAATCAGCGGGCTGGGAGTGCGAGTGATTTGGTGACGCTGACGGCTGAGATTGATATCCTGACGCGAATTGCCCGATTGGAAACAAATGGCGACAGCCGGATTAGTAGCTCACGGATTCGGGCGGCACTACTGGCGGCAGATTTAAACCTGACTCAAGAATTATTAGGTCGATATTACTCGATCGTTGGCACCGTCGTAAATGGACAGGAAATTGGTAGATCGATCGGCTTTCCGACTGCTAATCTTAAGTATCCTGTCGAAAAGTTTTTGCCGCGTCAAGGGGTATATTGCGTGCGGGTGGATATCCCTGGCGCGAGTCAACTTCCTGGAGTGATGAATATCGGCAAACGTCCGACAGTCGATGGAGTAAATACAACAGTAGAAGTTCATCTCCTCGACTGGGATGGGGATCTGTATGGACAGCAACTAATAGTCTATCTGCATCAGTTCATTCGATCGGAACAAAAATTTCCTTCATTAGTTGCTCTCACCGATCAAATTAAAGCTGATTGTGATGTTGCTAGAGAATTTTTTCAATTCAATCATGCTAGTTAGCCTAAGTTGCTACCTACAACCTCAGCGGTTAGAAACCGCTGCTCGTAATGCAAAGTCCGCCTACGCGGACTAATAATACCAATTTATTTAACTAGGGCGACAGATATCTTGAGGTAGGTAAGAGAAAATAGCCAATAGGCAACGCTTCTATTAACTATCACCCGATCGATCTGTCGTCCTTCGATTAGAGATTGGTATTATTAGTCCGCGTAGGCGGACTTTGCAGCATTAGCCGCGACTTCAGTCGCAGGCATTCTATAGTTAGTTAGAAGCAGCTCCCATTCTGAGCAAGGAATATAATCTATTCTTTGCTATAAATTTACGCTGAAGCATCCCCCAAGATCGATTTAATTCCTTCCATTGTCGCCGGAACACTACTCGGATCCATGAACAACACCTTACTACTACCACTCTTGCCAATATTAGATCCCATTTCTAGATAGCCTAATGCCAATAGAATCTCGATCGATCTTTTAGATTCGGGATTCTCCTCAAGCTGCTTGCCAATAATCCCCGCCGAAGCTGCAATTCCTTGCGCCTTGAGAATCTGCTGCTGACGTTCAGCTTCTGCACCTAATAAGACTGATTTTTGCTGTGCCTCAGCATCAAGTAACAGCGCATCTGCTCGACCTTTTGCCGCATTTACTGCTGATTCCCGTTCCCCTTCTGAGTTCAAGATTGCCGCCCGTTTTTTCCGTTCGGCAGACATTTGCAATTCCATCGCATCCATCACCGCCTTGGCTGGAATCAAGTCCCGCAGCTCGACACGAGTAACTTTTACGCCCCAAGGATCAGTAGATTTATCCAGATCTTGCAAGAGTAATTCATTGATTTGATTACGCGCAGTAAAAGTTTCATCTAATGATAATTGTCCCATTTCTGCTCGAATTTGGGTCAGCACCAAATTGATCATCGCTGACTGAAGATTTTCAACCCGATAGTAGGCTTTTTCCATGTCCAAAATCCGCCAATAGACTACTGCATCCACCGTCACTGAGACGTTATCACGGGTGATACATTGTTGGGGCGGAATATCAATGACTCTTTCTCTAATAGTTTGTTGAAATGAGACTCTTTCAATCATTGGAATCAAGTAGTTTAAGCCAGGTTGGAGCTTTTTACCTGTATATTTTCCCAATCTTTCCACCAAAGCTTCATCGCCTTGATTGACAATTTTAATCCCAGATAGGCCACCAAAACCAAGGATGGCAGCCACAAATAAAGCAAATGGATCCATAATCTGATTAATCCTAAATATTAATTTTTAAACGCAATCTCAAGCTTAAACGCTTAAAGCCTAATCCTTCAGCCTCAATAATCGAATTGGCATCACAATTAGCGTAGTTCCTTCCCGACTGACAACATGTAACTGCTCATGGGCTGCGATCGATTCTACTCCATCAGCACATTTTGCGCGCCAAGAGGCTCCTTCATATAGTACCCGCCCAGGTTGATTTGGCATCATTGCAGTCAATGCCTCTGCTTCTGCTGATTCTTGAATCTTGCGAGAGGTGCGCTTTTTATTGATGTGATAACCTAAAAATATCAATCCACAGGAGCATAACATCCAAATAATAATTTGGATGCCAATCCATGATGGTATTGCTAATGCAACTAGGGACACAAGTAGGGCACTCACTCCCATACAAACCGCTGTAAATGCAGTAGGCACTACCAGCTCGATTAGGCACAATGTCATGCCCACGATCGCCCACAATCCACTCACACTAATTTCTACGCCACCGATCGCTACTTGACTGAGCCACAGCATAATTTATGATTGGATTACTATTCGATCGATCATCTATCTCCACAATAACTAACAAAATCTAAAAACGACCAGAATTATTACTATTTGAAACACCTAGAACCTAAAGCCTAATTTCTGCAAATAATCGAGGTAATATTAATTGAAATATTGGTTGATGAAGTCCGAGCCAGATGTATATGGAATTACCGATCTAGAGCGCGATCGAACTACAATTTGGGACGGAGTGAGAAACTATCAAGCACGAAACTTTCTCAAATCGATGGAAGTCGGAGATTTAGCTTTCTTTTATCACTCCAATACTAAGCCACCTGGGATTGTGGGGTTAGCAAGAATAATTGAGTCTCAAGTTGTCGATCCGAGCCAATTCGATCCCGATAGTGATTACTACGATCCAAAATCCACTCAAACAGCTCCTCGCTGGCATACTGTCAAATTAGAATTTGTCAATACATTCGATCGACAAATTGACCTCAATGAATTACGCGATCGGTTTACACCCGAAGAACTAATAGTTGTCAAGCAAGGCAATCGCCTATCCGTCATCCCCATCCTCGAAAATATTGCCGAGAAAATCCTACAACCAACCGAATTTCTAAAGCCTATAAATTAACAGGTAAATCCAAACCCCAACCTTTGTAATTGGCATAGTAAAGCCCACGGCGAGGCGGACATTTGATTGAATTACACAATTGACGAACAAACTTTTTCTCAATTGCCCGCGCAGATTGTTCGAGCGGATTGTTTTCATAGGCTTGCCCACCTTGGAAATAGCCCTGAAAATAGCGTTTGCCAAACTTGCTAATCCCCCCAGCCTGCTGACATTGCTGGCTGTGAGTCATTTCATGAGCGAGCAAAATTAGCCCCTCAGTTTTGCGCTGCTTGTATGCTGCCCGAATATAAATCCGATCGCAATAAGTTTGAGCCGCTGAATTTACACCGCCGACGTGAGTTTCCTTGCCATCTTGGGACCAGCGATCGAGTAACTTCGCCTGATAAACTACTGTTACTCGATCGACCAGATCGCCAAACAGTGGTCGCAAATAGTCCTTCTGAATTGCGTTCAGTGGTATGCCCTGAGGATTCCGCAATTCCATAATTTGGGATGCAAATGGGAGCATTTTCGCCCCAGTTTCACCCCAAGCCTGCATGGAAGATGGTGGAGTTATGGCTGATAGGTTTGGCATCCGCAAGTTCTTGGGGAGCAAATCTCCAGTAGCCAACCTGTCTTGAAGTGAGTGGGGAAACAGCAGTGCCACGGTCGCAACTGCTGTAATCAAAGCCAGCACGCAAAATTGATGGAACTTATTCATATTCGAGATCGTTGTTGGGATCGTCGCTGCGAAAGAGCATCGACATAAATTAAACAACAAAATTAAAACGGAGATTTCAGACGACTATAGAATCTGAATCCCCGCAAACTTAATCGTAACAGCCGCCTCAGCATTTGCAAGTCTGCTGATATCGCTGTTTTACAGCGAATTTAGGCAAATACTCCTCAGTGTGCGGCTAATATGGATAGAATTAGATTAAAGAATCTTTGTATTTAGATTGCAGGACAAAATATTTTATGACACCCTCACTCGCCAATTTCATGTACAGCATCCTTGCTGGTGGCCTAGTTGTCGTCGTTCCCGCCACCATCTTCCTAGTTTTCATTAGCCAAAAAGATCGGATTGAACGTTCTGAGTAGTCTTCAATTCTCCAGGGGAGATGGCTCTCCGCCAACGATATGATTTAGCCTCAGTTGGGTGTTACTACCGATCTGAGGTTTTGTAGTGGCAATACTTAGTCGATCTTACTGATGGACGATCGACACTAATGGTGAATGCTAAGATGTATAAAGAATCGAATAGTCTCTGGCTACGTCGAGCATTTAATGTTCCAACGGTCTACACCGTGCTGTTTTATCATCTGAGGAAATCACCGTGAGTTTTGGCATTCCTGCGGCTCTGCTATTTGGCCTAGTTTTGATTCTTGCCTCTCTGAGCCTGTTTCTGACCAGCAAGTTCAAGCCTGACCTGTATCAAGAATCTGACAACATCTATGCTGTTATTGGCATTATCTGTGGCTTGCTGCTGCTGATTAGCCTCGACTTAGGCGCGGCAATGGCCTTCCAGCAATTGCTGATGATTGGTTCTCTAATTACCATCATGTGGCAATTCATGCAGGTACGTGCCGAAAACAAACGGCTCAAAGGCGGTGGTCGCAGTGGTGGTCGCGAAGACTCTCCACGGAAGGGTTACAGTGCCAGAATTGAGGATGAGCCAGAATATGCGCCAGCAAAACGGCGCAATCGTCGCAACGATGATAGATTTGATCGCAGCAATGGTGAAGGCGAAGATCGAGGTCAGCTCTCTAGCCGTAGATCTGCGACTAGAGAGCTGCCTGAAGACAGGTATGCTGAGACAGCCTCACGCCGTCGTCTCACCGAGCCAGCTCGCACTGAATTAAGCTCCCCCGATCGTCGTCAAAATGACAGTTGGGATAGTAGTAATGACTGGAATGATGACGAACCCATTCAAGTCCGTCGCGCTCTGCCAGAGGCCGATCTAGCCAGTCAGCAGGCTGAACGCCGCCCCGCCAGAAGAAGACCACAACGCCCTGAGATAGAGAATCTCGATCGCAATCTAGATGACAACAACGATTACGGTTCAGTACCCCGCCGCCGTCGCCCTCGCCCAGACAGCCCAGACGATGATAGTCAACAAGTAGCATCAGCAGCATCAACTCGTCAACGCCCAGATCGCAGCTCCAAAGAAGGCACAACTGCTAACTATGTAGACTACGAACCAATCGATCCACCTTCAGGTCTACCTTCATCTGGCTCAGAACCGATCGTTTTTCCCGATCGATACTAAATTGATATTCAGCTCAAATTAACAGTCTTCACGCCTAACTTGAGCGGTACAGACAAATGAAAAGTGGGGGAATCACCACGCATTCAGAACGACTTGAAGCTTGATGGCGAGAGGGGCACGAACCCGTCTCTGCGACCGAAGGCACGGCAATTGCCTCGAACATGACGAAAAGTGTCGCTGTCCAACGATGACAAGGCCAACAACTGCTATTGGTGCCCCCACGGCCAGGCCTTGAAGTACCGCGAGGCAACGACGAATAAGCAAGTCAGTGGCATCATCTTGCGGACCCACTCTGCCGCGCCCGCCAGCGCATGCCGACTGCCCGCTCCGCGCGAAGTGCCTGAGCGCGAGGGCCAGTCACCGCGAGATCAACCGCTACCAACATGACGACCTGATCGAATCGCATGTTCA
>JANNBD010000388.1:0-2689 GCA_031385105.1 Chamaesiphon sp. OTE_78_metabat_374 | reverse complement strand
GCGACTGCCGCAATCACCAGTAAGCCAATCACAAACCAAGATGTGAGAAAAACCTGACCGTGGATTTGGAAGTTCCCCAGTCGCCAATACAAATGACGACCGACTTCCAATGCCGCCAAGGGCAAGGGATTTGTGATGTTTAAACCATCTAACATGTGCATCTAGGAGCTGTTTTGCCGTGATTGTTTACCAATCAAATTTTTTTGTAATTGGTGGTCTATCCTGCCGCCTGACTAAATTCAACAGATTTTAGTCATCGATCGAGAGTATCCGTACAAGGTATACAAGTAACGCCGCTTTGTAGGTCAAAAATCCTAAAAAGACTGGCAAAATTTGTAACTGGTTCCACTTGGCCGCGACGAGCATCAAGACTATCACTAGGGCTTGACGATTGAAGCTCAACTTCATGGTTTCAGTACCAAGGCGATCTACATCTCTTGCTAGCAGTCTCAAGTAAACTACTCCTGTGACTGCACCCAATAGGTAATTGCCACCAATTTTCCAGCCATAGAAATAAACTACAGCAGAAAAAGCTAGAGCAGTGATTGCCAGAGTGATCAAATACAACTCCTGCTTGAGCTGTTGATACTCGCCCATCGAGTTCTCTGACGATACAACTACAATAGATTGCTCACCCGTAGTCTCCTCGCCGACAAATTCGGTCGGTTGAGGTGTTTCATCAGTAGATTTCACAGTAGTTTAGCGTTGTTTGAGCCTGTCAGACCACATTTGATTGTATCATCGCGCGGTAACAATACTTAAAACAAATTTATCTGGGGATATTTTTTGAAGCGGGAGGATCGGGATACTGGGGGCTGAGTTAATAGTTATCAAGGGATAGGATGCTGTGATTTGAGGCAAGTTATCATAGGTAACTGGGTATTGGGTGAATCGACCCCAGCCATTAATTCACTCACAACTGCTTAATCATGGACTTTTCAGACAAAAACCTCCTCACAGCATATCTTGGTGCATTTTTACTGCTATTGAGTGTTGCGGCTTTCTTTATCATCAAACAAATTCTCAAGACTCAGAAAATTGAGAATGCGCTAAAAAAACTAGAAAAAAAACTTAAGAACGAGCGTGGTACCATTCCTGAGTATTACGAATTGGGCAGTATTTATCTAGAGAAAAAGATGTTTACTCAAGCGATCGCAATGCTCAAGAAAGCAATTAAAGTTGAGGATGGTGATGATGCACCAGAAATGTCTCCAATCCACAATGCTTTGGGGTATGCCTATTTTGGTCAAGAGCAATATGATCTGGCAATTCGTCAGTATAAGGAAGCAATTAAACTTGAACCAGAGTATGTGATGGCGATGAATAATCTCGGCCACGCCTACGAACAGAAGAAGCTGATGGGTCAAGCTTTGGGTATTTATGAGCAAGCTTTGACAATAGAACCAGATAACGAAACTGCTAAACGTCGGAGTGAGTCATTGCGTCGTCGTCTAGTTGTCAGCAGTAAGTCGGATTAGTTGATGGTTACTTGAGTCGCTGCGGAGATTTTACCCCATCCCAGCCTTCCCCTTTTTAAGGGGAAGGGGCAAGAATAGTCCTTGATTGAATTCAAATTTTATTGTAGGGTGAGCACTGCCCACAAGCCAAACTTCAGAAAATTCTAGTCTGAATAAATGCTTATATTACCTTAATTAGTCTAGGTTAATTGTTATTTTAAATGGAGGCTCGATAGTGTCAGAGTTATTAACAGGAAAAGTCGCGATCGTTACAGGTGGATCGAGAGGAATCGGGCGGGCAATCGCGATCGAATTAGCCAATGTTGGAGCTAAAGTAGTCGTAAACTATGCTAGTTCTAATATTGCAGCGGATGAATTGGTTGCCCAAATTGTGGGTAGTGGCGGTGAGGCGATCTCGATCGGGGCAGATGTTTCTCAGGCTGAACAAGTTGACGAATTAGTCAAAACTGTGATGGATAAATGGGGTCGGATTGATGTCCTGGTAAATAATGCTGGAATCACTCGCGACACCTTGCTACTGAGGATGAAGCTAGAAGACTGGCAAGCTGTGATCGATACTAACTTGACGGGGGTATTTTCCTGTACTCGCGCAGTCAGTAAAATCATGCTCAAACAAAAGTCCGGCAGAATCATCAATATCGCCTCTGTCGCCGGACAAATGGGCAATCCAGGGCAGGCAAACTACAGCGCGTCTAAGGCTGGGGTAATTGGCTTTACCAAGACGGTAGCCAAGGAATTGTCCAGTCGGGGAATTACGGTTAATGCAGTAGCACCAGGCTTCATCGCCACTGATATGACCAACGATCTCAAAGCTGAAGGGATTTTACAATTTATCCCCCTGGGTAGATACGGACAGCCCGAAGAAGTGGCAGGAATGGTCAGATTTTTAGCAGCAGATCCGGCTGCTGCATATATTACTGGTCAAACGTTTAATGTCGATGGTGGTATGGTGATGGCGTAATTGGTGAATGGGGAATGGTGGATGGTGGATAGCTTGTAGGTTGGGTTGAAGAATGTTGGCGGAGCCTCTCCGTCAGGAGACAACCCAACACACTCAACTAGTGACGCTACAAACCCGACTTTTCCAAAAAGTCGGGTTTGTGTCCTAACCGATATGGCAACTGCTGCATCATACTTAACCCAAGTTGCTACTACAACCTCAGCGGTTAGAAACCGCTGCTCGTAATGCAAAGTCCGTCAGGAGAAGGCGG
>JANNBD010000387.1:0-12924 GCA_031385105.1 Chamaesiphon sp. OTE_78_metabat_374 | reverse complement strand
CCAAATCTGGCACCCGAAATGAAATGTCTTTCACTCCCGATGGGTGATTTTGGAGATATTTAGCAACTGGACTAGTGGAATTCAGCGGTGAGGCGATCAAGAATAGCAAATAATCGTTACCTACCAAATACTCGATCGTATGTTCAGTAACGTTACTACCCAAATCGCGTAAACCTATTTGTCCGATCAATAAGTCTTGGATTTGGGCAGCATTTGTAACGTAAAAATGAATGCAATCTATTTCCATAAAGTCAAATTTCAACGCTCGATTCACAGTCATAACTGTAGTTGGCAGATTATTGACTTAAATTACTCGATCGCCTTGATAATCTCATCGGTATGAGTACATAAATTACCCTTGCCTGTAAAAACTGTTACTACCACTAATGACGGTAACTTCGTCGCAATTGTTCACGCGAGAGAGCTATTTTGTCGCGGCAATCAGACCAAACCGAATCAACCCGCTGCGATAACCATTGCCCATCAATCGGAGCGATAGTGCCGCCTCGATCGTTTTGCGACCAGCTTGAATCAATCCAATAATTGCCTGAGGCGTAATCGCTGAGTCAATTACCACATCCCAAAAAGGCTCAACCGCTGTAGACCAGTCAGCCACCCGCAAATCTTTAAATCCACACTGCGTCGAAATCTCAGTATATTCTGGCAGCGAAATCACATAGGGCAAACAGTAGACCCGATAGATATCCTCAAGCAGCTTGCGCTCTTCACTATTGAGCGGATTGGTTGGTGTTGTCGGGCGATGGCACCAAGTCACGAAAATCATCTTGCCCCCTGGCTTGAGCACCCGATAGCATTCCCTCAAGAACTTTGCCTTGTCTGGCATGTGTTCGCCACTTTCTAGCGACCACAGCAGGTCAAAACTATTGTCATCAAATGGCATATCCAGAGCATTCGCCACCTGAAAAGTAGCTTTGTCTTGGAATCCGATCGATCGAGCGCGTTCCTTGGCGCGATTGGCTTGCACAGGCGAGAGCGTAATCCCCGTTACCTTGGCACCAAACTTTTTGGCCAGGTACAGACTACTACCGCCAATCCCACAGCCCACATCGAGAATAGTCTGCGGTGGATTGGCGGTCATATCTCCTGACCATTTCAATAGCTCATCAATTAGATTGATTTGAGCTTGACGACGATCCAATTTATAGTTTCCATCCGGCCCATAATAGCCGTGATGCATGTGCTCACCCCAAATTCCTTCCCATAGACTGCTCGAAGCATCGTAAAATTCTTGGATTTCTTGGTAAAGTTTAGTGCTCATTGGGGGAAGATTTATCAGCCTGCATTTTTAACCATTTTAACGGAATTGCCTTAGTTGGTGCCGATCTCTAATTTGGGGAGGCTAGGGACAGACAATTTGCTACTTTGTGTTTTATAATTAGCTTGATAGTAAAAGTGTTCTATATAGTTGCAGCAATGGCTTCATCCACCCTGACAATATCTGGCAAGGTTTTAGGCAAAAGCCAGAACCTGTTTACTTCCTGGCAGATGGATTTGCCAGCGCAATCTGCAACGCTGGAGGAGCTGTTGGAGCGGATTGTGCGATCGGAAGTTCAGGCATTTCAAGCAAGGCAAGCAGACAGACGGCTGACGAAAGTATTGGGTTTGGTGGATATTGAGGCGGGGGTTGCTGCTGGGAAGATTAGCAGTGGTGGGAGCGAATTGGATCAGGTGGTGGATGTGCAGGGGGCAGTTAAGACTGCTTTGCAAGCTTTTAAGGATGGGTTTTATCTGGTGTTTGTCGATGACGAGCAGCAGGAGGATTTGCAGGCGACGGTGGTTTTGACTGGTAGTTCGGAGCTGTTGTTTTTGCGATTGACTCCGTTGGTCGGTGGGTAATTTAGAATATTTTGATCGATAATTATCTCTTAAAATTCGTCTGAACTATGATTTAAGATGATTTCATGATGGACTATGAACAACGCTAAAAGTCAATCATAGTCTATCTTTTAATCTGAAAAATCATAGTTCAGACAATATATTATTTTATCCCTATGCTTAACCCCGAAATCGCTCAAGCTCGCCTCAAAGAATACCAAGTCACCAATTGGCAAACCGTCCGCCTCGCCAAGCTAGCCAAACTCCCCGCCAAACTGAGATCGATCGGGTATGGCATTCTCGCCCACGATGAAGCAGGGATACCAGTCAAAATCGACTATTACAATCAATCGCCAATTATTGAGGACAACATCAAAAACCTCAATGGTTTAAAGCCTGCTGACAGGTTGAAGATATTTGAGATTTTATTCCCCCAATTTGCCGCAGTGGTTGAAGCTGCATGGCGCAGTTTTGAGACGAGCTGGACGTATCAAGATGGTTATAGTCGCAAATCTTTTCGCGTACCTGGGGCAACGAGTAGCAAACAGAGATCGTGGTTGCAATCTTTGATTAATTTAGTCAGAAACTACGAGCCAAATCTACAGTGGCTGGCGAGTTGGTGTCCGTACCTGGGCTATTACACTGATGCTCTGGGCTATCTGTTCGCTGCTGCGATTAATATCAATGATGCAATCGGCAAAGAAGTCTTCGAGATTCTAATTGCGTCGGCAAAAGGCGAACATGAAATCGGGGCAATGGGGCGGCATGTGGTTCGATCGATCCTCCTAGCCAATCGTCCTGACGGCTGGGAATTTGTCGAAAAGCTGCTGATTGCGGCGCAGCGTCAAGAGGGCTTACGCCAATCGATTCTAGAGAGCATTGACGAGGCACATCCGATCGCCTATCAGCGGATGTTGAAGCTGATTTTGGACGAGAATCTGATTCGGTTTGCGGCGACTTTGCGGGCGGTAGATGTTTGGTTTGGCTTCGATTTGGATGTGTTGCAAGAAAAGCAGGCGCGGGTAATCGTCGCGCAAGTTTTAGAGTTTTTGACTGATGCGAACCAGCAGCAAGCGGGGCTGGCGAGTGATGATGCTCAGACGGTGTATTTGGCTCTGTGGTCGATCGGGTTTACCAATGCAATGACGGCGATCGAATCTGCTAAAACTCTCCTGCAACACCCTGAAGCTAGTCATCGATTTGCGACGGTTCACTTCTTGGATCAACTTGAGTTAGCTCCAGCAAATTTGGTTATCTTAACTGCGATCGAAGATCCTGATGATCGGGTGGCGTGGTTGGCATTGCGATCGATTAGTGGTTGCAGTAGTGAGTTGGTAATTGCTGCGCCGGATACATTCGATCGGCTGGTGGCAATGATACCGCGATGGTCGCCCAAGCCGAAAAAACTCGCAAAACTTGTGTGGGATTGGATTGCTTTGGAGGCTTCACAAGAGCAATTGGGGGGAATTTTATATAACTATTTGGGTGATCGATCTCCCAAATTAATGATTCCCTACCTCGGTATTTGTGATGCAAATATGCGGCACACCATTGTGAATTCTTTGGCAAAAGTCGAACCGATTGACAGCGAAATTCGCCGGACATTATTGAGTCTAACTGGGGATGCTAGTGGCTATGTGCGGTCATTAGTGATGACAGTATTACAGAAGTGTCAGATTGATCCAGAGGAAACAGCTCATTTAATCGGTTTATTAACGCGCAAATCTAGCGATCTGCGTCAGGGAATTTTAGGTTTATTAATTAAGCAACCGGATCTAAATGCGATCGATTCCGCTGAGAAATTACTTGCAGCCAAAGATGTTTTACAAAGACAGGCAGGATTAGAACTATTAGCAGAATTGGTGAAAGTCGATCGATCGGCTGATGAATGTCAATCGATCGCCCAGAGCTATCAAACCAAAAAGGGTGATAAGCTGACCAATCCTGAAGTGCAACTATTAGAGCGAATTTCAGTACGGGAAGCTCAACCAGCCACATTGCAGGATGCGTTGGGATTAGTCAATCTAAATGATTTATATGCACCGAAACCAGTTACCTGTAAAAATCCCGTCGAACTGAATACGGCGGCTGCAAAAAGTACTTTGCTAGCGATCGATGAACTGATTCACAAACACGCTCAAACTCCTGTCCAAATCAAAGATTATTCTGGCGAGAATGTTGAATATTTATTTGGTAATTTAACTTGGCAATTTCCCACGATCGATCCCAGTCTGTCTCGCGATGAAAATTTAGCGCGGTTTCCATTAGCGGATGTTTGGCAAAACTGGTATGCAGGTAAGCGCGTAAAAGACCAAGATGGTTTGGAATTAATTCGCGCTGCCGCCCCCCGTTATCAGACCAACAATGAGTACAATGAGTACAATGACTCAACTGAACCAGAACTGGAACTGCACGACACAGCATCAGCTTATTTTCAGATTCGGAATATTTTTCATGCGTCTTTTGGTAAGCCAAAGCTAGATCTACGTTATCCAGATTTAGTCGATGGCATGATTAGCTGGCTGATTTATCGCTATGAGGAACCACAAAAAACAGACTTTTCGCTCAATTTATTGGCAACAGCTTTAAGCTGTTTAGATCCAATTGAATTGGAACAGAAAATCTTAGCTACCCCACCAAAAGATGAGTATAGTTTCTATGATTTAGAGTTTTTTGTTCGCGATCTGAAAGAGTTCTCTGAATTACCTAAAGAACACACTGCCGCAGATTTTCAACGACGATGGGAAATGACAACTTGGATGGATCTCAGTGTTTGGCGACGTTTTATCAGTTGGGAACTAGTGACTAGTTTTGAAGATGTATCGATCGCGCATTCTTACAAATTAGCTAATCTGCCAGACATTATCTATTACTTAATTGGCGATAGATTTGGCCAAGATATTCCTAACAGTCCAATCCCAATTGAACAAATTAGAACCAATTTTTCCGATCTCCATAATCTCACCCAGTTTAAGCCCTATAGAGAACCTTATCCACCCGCGATCGAAGCTGCAAATTTGTGTCGCGATCGAATTCTCGAAATCGAATGTCAGCGCGGCGATCTGCCCACAGCGGCAACTCCAGCAGCATTCTGTTTGGGTGCAGTTGAAGGGATTCCCACGGTCGTAAAACTATTGCAAGCACTAGAAACCACTGGCTTGAAGCGGAATTCAAGTTGGAGAGATGAAGGTAAAGGTGCCATGATTAGTCAATTGATGCAGAATAGTTTTCCTTTAATTGGTGAAACGCCTATGGAATTTGCTCGTCAAGTTCGCGCCGCCAAAATTAGCGACGAAAAGCTAATTCAACTGGCATTTTTCGCGCCCCAATGGGTGAACTATATTCAACACAGCATCGATATTCCAGGCTTCGCCGATGGGGTCTGGTGGATTCAAGCCCATACCAAAGATAGCTCCGTCCCTGCCGATGCGCGGGATGTATATATCGCCCAAATTGGCGAACGCACGCCATTATCTAAAGAAAGCTTGCGCGACGGTGCCGTGGATGTGGAATGGTTCCAACGCGCCTATGCCACCCTGGGCGCAGCGAATTGGAAACGCTTCGATGGTGCCGCCCAATATGCCTGTAGTGGTGCCGGACATCAACGCGCTAAACAGTTTGCTAGTGCCATGCTCGGCGAGTTAAATCGGCAAGAATTGATCGATCGAGTCGTCAAGAAACGCCACCAAGATTCCGTCCGCGCCCTCGGACTTTGCCCCCTCGACACAGGCAAAAAACGCGAACCCGACATCCTCAATCGCTATCAAATCTACCAAGAATTTTTCCGTACCAGCAAGCAATTTGGCTCCCAACGCCGCGCCAGCGAAAAACTCTGCGTCGAAATCGGCATGGAAAACCTCGCCCGTACCGCCGGATTTGCCGACCCCCAACGCTTGCAATGGGCAATGGAAGCCGTGGAGATCGCCGATCTGGTCGAGAAACCGCAAATTATCACGTTGGCGCAGCCTCTCCAAGGGAGAATCGAAGAAACCACCATTGCCCTCAGTATCACTACTCAAGGCACCCCCGAAGTCACCATTACCAAAGCCGGAAAAACCCTTAAAGCCGTCCCCGCCAAACTCAAGAAAAATATTGAGGTTGAGGCACTGATCGATCGCAAGCAAGATATCGTCAAACAAGCCTCCCGAATGCGCCTCTCCCTCGAACAAGCAATGGATCGCGGCGATGCCTTCACCAGCGCAGAACTCCAGCAACTCGCCCAGCATCCCGTTCTCGCCCCGATGCTGCGCCAACTCGTGTTAATTGCCGACACCCCCAATCCCAATATCGGCTACCTCACTGCCAACGGCACCGAACTCGTCAATCCCCACGGCACAGTCCAAATTACCGCCGCCAAACTCCGCATCGCCCACCCCCACGACCTCCTCCTCACCAAAGAATGGCACCTCTGGCAACAGGAATGTTTCGCCAGCGAACGCCAACAACCCTTCAAACAAGTCTTCCGCGAACTCTACGTCGTCACCTCCGGCGAACAAACCAAAACCGGATCGAAACGCTACGAAGGGCACCAAGTTAACCCCCGCCAAGCGATCGCCCTGTTCGGACAACGGGGCTGGCTCTCCTCCCTCGGCGAAGGCGTGCGCCGCACCTTCCACCGCGAGGGCTTAATCGCCACCGTCTCCTTTGCCAACGGCTACTACACGCCAATGGATGTCGAAGGCTTAACGATCGACAGGCTTAACTTTTACCACCGCGACGACTCCAAATCAATCCCCCTCGCCGAGATCCCACCCCGCATCTTCAGCGAAGTCATGCGCGATCTCGATCTAGTCGTCAGCGTCGCCCACATCGGCGGAGTCGATCCCGAAGCCAGTGCCTCAACCGTCGAAATGCGATCGAGCATCCTCCGCGAAACCTGCCGCCTGATGAAGCTCAACAACGTCCAAATTCAAGGCAGCCACGCTCTAATCAAAGGCGAAATCGGCACCTATTCGGTACATCTAGGCAGCGCGATCGTTCATCGTCAACCAGGCGGTGCGCTCTGTATTCTCCCCGTCAGTTCTCAGCATCGCGGACGGCTATTTTTACCCTTCGTCGATGACAATCCGAAGACGGCAGAAATCATATCGAAGGTGTTACTATTAGCCAAGGACAAGGAAATTCAAGATCCAACAATCCTAGAACAAATTTTAGCTAAGTAAGTAAGTAAGTAAACTGAAGACCTCAAATTTGCAGGTCGGATGCAGGAAAATTCAAATTTTGAACTATTAGCAAGCAGCAGCTCCACAAATAATCGATGCAACTCTAAACTTAATGTCCAAGCCAGATGTTCCTAGAATTGAATATCTCAAGATCTGCAACTACCGTGCTATCAAAGATCTAGAGCTTAAAGCTATTACCCCATTAACAGTGTTTTTAGGTCCTAATGGTAGTGGTAAATCCACTATTTTCGATGTGTTTGCATTTCTATCTGAATGCTTTCAATCTGGATTGCGTCGTGCTTGGGATAAACGAGGTAGATTTAAAGAATTACGAACTCGCGGCGTTGAAGAGCCAATAGTAATTGAATTAAAATATCGAGAGAAAAGTAAATCCCCCTTGATTACTTATCATCTGGCGATTGATGAAAATATCAAAGGTCCTTACGTTGCCGAAGAATGGTTGCAGTGGAAGAGAAGTAGTAGAGGACAACCTTTTAAATTTTTAGATTTCAAAGAAGGTTCAGGACAAGTTATCACTGGTGACAACCCTGATCATCAAGACACCCGAATTTCTGAGCAGCTAAATTCTCCTGATGTCCTAGCCGTAAATACTTTAGGACAATTTGCAAAACATCCCCGTGTTAGTGCTTTGAGACAATTTATCACAGGTTGGTATCTATCTTATCTTACTGCTGACAATACTCGTGATACGCCAGAAGCTGGGCCACAAGAACGACTCTCAGCTACAGGAGATAATTTACCAAATGTGATTCAATTCCTGAAAGAACAACATCCTGAATCTTTAGAAAAGATTCTTAATACGCTATCCAAAAAAATACCTAAATTAGAAAGAGTTGATGCTGAAATGATGCAAGATGGGCGGCTACTTCTGCAAGTTAAAGATGCACCATTTGAACGTCCAATCTTAGCTAAATTTGCCTCGGACGGTACACTAAAGATGCTTGCATATTTAACGGTTCTTTATGATCCAGACCCGCCTCAATTAATCGGTATTGAAGAGCCTGAAAACCAACTGCATCCACGGTTACTTCCAGAATTAGCTGGTGAGTGCCGAGCAGCTTCTGCTCGAAGTCAGTTAATGGTAACAACCCATTCACCATTCTTCATAGATGCCCTCAAGCCAGAGGAAGTTTGGGTACTATATCGTGATGAGCAAGGTTACACGCAGGCAAAAAGAACCTCAGATATGCAAGGAGTAAAAGAATTTATGGCTAACGGCGCAACTCTGGGTAATTTGTGGATGGAGAACTATTTTGATGTAGGTGATCCTCTGACTAATGCTGGTGGCTCCACACTAAAGTCTATCCAGAAATAATTAATAAATCCAAAAGTTTCCAGGTCTTTTATGAAGGGTTGAAAATCTGGCAAAGGTATCAATCATCCAATATCAAAGAATAACCGATCGAGCATCCTCCGCGAAACCTGTCGCCTAATGAAGCTCAACAATATCCAAATCCAAGGCAGCCACGCCCTAATCAAAGGCGAAATCGGTACCTATTCGGTACATCTAGGCAGCGCGATCGTCCATCGGCAACCATGCGGCGCACTCTGCATTCTCCCCGTCAGTTCTCAGCATCGCGGACGACTATTTTTACCCTTCGTCGATGACGATCCAAAGACAGCGGAAATCATGTCGAAGGTGTTGCTGTTAGCCAAGGATAAGGAAATTCAAGATCCGACGATTTTAGAACAGATTTTAGCTAAGTAACAAGACATTCTAAATTTAGATTGTGTGATAGATCGAGGGAATAATGATACTAACTCGATCGCTCATCAGTAGTATGTCACAACTTAAATTCCTTACTCCCGAACAAGAAGCTTTGATTCCTGGATATCAGGAGAAATGGCGGCAAGTATATCTTTCCACTCAACCAATCGATCGAGTTAAAGCAGAAGCCGCTGTCAAAGCTGCCTATCTCGTGATGGGAAAGAAAGCACCTATTGAAATAGTTTTTTGTGCTAGTCCACGAGCAGCACTCGAACGTCTTCGATTAAACATTGCAAAGGTAGAAATTCCAACTGAATATACCGAAGATCGTTCATCACAGCAATCATCTAATTTCCTTCAAGCTGTGTTCAAAACAGGTTGGGAAATAATCAAAGCTCAAAACAAACAGCGAGGTGCAGCTACAAAGCCTCTCCATGACTTGTTCGGAGAGGTTTCTAGTTATTCATCTAAAATCTTAGCAGAGCAGATAGATAAAGCTTTACCTAAAGATTTAACAACTAAAGATATTGTCGAACAATCATTTTTTAGTTCATCTTCAATGTTTAATAAATTCGGCAAAGAACTTGCAGAGAGAGGCGATCCTGATTTGTCGAGAACACTTCAGGACAAGCCACAGGAAGAATGGCAAGAATCATTCGGAATGACTGCATCTGCACTTGAATCACAATTAGCTTGGCTACCAGCAAAAGGATTTCTCTTTCGGGGATGGCTCAAAGGCATGATTCAAAGTACATTAGCTAATGAGGTGTGTGGATTAGAACACCCTGACTTTATCCAACCAATTTTAGGATCTCTGTCTCTCAATCTACCCACACAAATTTTTCTTAGAGATAATCCTAGTATTGTCACATCAAATTTTATAATTGGATCGGCTTTGGTTGATTTTGTCTATACAGTGATGAACAACTCATATACATCTCAAAAATGGGCTGTTCTACAGGAATTAATTCGAGAATGCTATTGGATTTTTGCGACAGAAAATATCTGTATTATTTGCGATCGACCAACCAAGATTTTACTAGATGAAGATAATCGCTTACATGGAGATGCTGAACCTGCATTAGAATTTGCTGATGGTTTTACAGCTTATGCATATCACAATACAGCACTGCCAGAAAAATATGGAGTCTTTTCGGCTTGTGAGTGGAAATCACAATGGATTTTAGAAGAACCAGACTATACATTACAGCAATTATTAATGCGTAAAATTGGGGCAGTTCGTTTGTGCCAAGAATTACCCATTGTAGAAGTAGATACTATTTCTGCATATACTCTACTCAAGATCGAAAATATCAGCGGCAAACCGGAAGATCCTATTCTTAAATATATCGATCCTGCAACAGGGATAATCGATGCTACGTTTGTATCTTGGACAAACAGTTCAGTACAATCTGCCATTAAATCTGCCAACAAAGATTTTCCAGATCGTTTTCCATTACCTCGTGATATTTAGGTAGCTTCAATAGATGATTTGAGGATGATGTAGTGGCCATCGATTGAGTTCTACTCACGACTCCGATTGGGTTTGCAATCCACAAACCCGATCTCACAGTATTGGCTATGTGAAGACTCGATCGAACTAGTCAATCGCTACGACATTAGATCTGTAGGTTGGGTTGAAGAATGAAACTAGGGCATACCCCACTCACGACCCCGATTGGGTTTGCAATCCACAAACCCGATTGCCTCACGATCGAAATATCCAGCCAAAGCCATCTCAATTACCGCCTCAACTGGAAAATATATCTCGATAATTCGATCGCGAAGCGTAGGCTCTTCCTAATCGATCCCAAGGCTATTCCCGCTGAGTTATACTGACAGTAAGAATTTAGACTGGTTGTCACATCTATGAATCTGACTCTAAAACCCGAACTAACAGAATTTATCCCGCAAGAAATCCTCACAGGTAAATATGCTAGCCCCGATGAAGCGATCGAAGCGGCATTGCACCTACTAAAGTCTAAAAACTCCACCGACCGATTAGCCACCGAACTCCGCGAAAAAATAGATAGTGCAGCGGTGCAACTCGATAACGGGGAAGGATTGAATCCAGAAGATGTATTCGCTGGATTGAGAGCTAAATTACGAACTGATAATCCTTGGTTGGCTGTTGCAGGTAGCTTAGTAGACGATCCATTCTTTGATGATTATGTAGCTGCGATTAATCGCTCTAAACATTGATGTCGATCTCAACAATCGAGCTAGGATGTAAATCTCTAGGTACAATTAGAATAGTAACCCTTGTATTGTGGGATTCAACCAATGCCAAAAACAGTCTGGGCAACCTTTTCACAGGGAAAAGTTGAACTATCAGAGCCGATTACCGTTCCTGATGGGACAAGAATACTCGTAACAATCCTACCTGATGATGAGAGCGATTTCTGGCTCAAAGCTAGCCAAACTTCACTAGCTGCTGTTTGGGATAATGATGAGGATGACATCTATGCCCAGCTACTCTAAAGATGACATCATCTTGGTTCGATTGCCCTTCTCAGATTTGTCTGGTTCAAAAATCCGACCTGCTGTTGTCGTCAATGCCGAGCATATTTCCAAAGATCTGATAATTGTCCCTCTAACTAGCAAAACGTCATCGCTACTTGAGGGTGAATTTATCCTATCTGAGTGGGCAGTCGCAGAATTAAACATCGAAACAGCCGTCAAGAGAGGTTTTTACACCGTTCACAAAAGCTTGGTTGTGAAAACAATTGGCAAATTAGCCGATTCTGACGCAGAGCTATTAGTTCGATCGATCCAAATCTGGCTAGGACTATAAAACTAGATCGAGTTCTACTCACGACCCCGATTGGGTTTGCAATCTACAAACCCGTTGGTCTTCGACCTACCGTAGGTAATCGCCTCACTATCCAAATATCCCGCCAAAGCAATTTCAATTACCGCCTCAACTGGAAAATCTATCTCAGTCGATCTATTAATAAACGCTAATCTAATTCGTTCCGGCAAATTTTCTAAAATCGCCTGAGCAGCAGTTGGCGTAAGTTGTTCTAATGTGTGCGATCGCATAGCTTTTAGAGTTTTATTTACTTCATAGGACGCACCACACTAATTAATTTACTTGCTAAAACTAACTCAGTTAAAATAGCTACATTGATTCTTTCTGCTAGCGCACTTCTATTGGCATCATCCGTACAAATAATAATTCCAGCATGATTGGGTTGATATCTATGCAATCGTTTAAAGTCCTTACGATTTAAGGTTAAAACAGCTCGATCATCACCAGTTGCAAAATCTAGAACCTGCTCATCAGGAATCTTTAAATTAGCATTTCCCGCTGCCTGAACAGTCAAAACGTTATGTCCTAGACCAATCAAATTCTCTACCACCTCAAACGGAAATTGTTCATCTGCATACAACCGAGCCATTAATCTGCTTCATTCTCCCGAATAGCTATGGCAATCTCCTCTGGATGTACAGTTGCATACACCCAAGCATTCGTTAAATCGGTTGCCGATAGAGTTGGATAATCTTTTAAAAGTTGAGCTTCGCCAATACCTAAATTTCGCGCATTTACCAACACCCAAACTGGAATTCTGGTGAGTGCAATGCAAGCATCTCCACCACATACTCCTGGAGTTTTTTCGATACCACGCCAAGATTTATCCAAGCTTTGAGCTAAAATCTGCATCGCTTGTGCTTTCTCATTTGAAGTTAACGCGAGTAGTTGTGGTTCTAAATTTTGAATCGTCATAAAACGGATGCCAACCTAAGCGGCAGGATATTCACATTATACAGTGAATTTTTAGCTGTCTGTTCAAGCTAGTCGATCCAGCCAAAGCCATCAAGGGTTCCCGCCTCAACTGAAAAATCTATCTCGATGATTCGTTCGCGAAGCGTAGGCTCTACCTAATCGAGGCGAAGGCTTAAATGGAGAGGGTGTAATAGCAGGATTAAGAGCTAAATTACGAACTGATAATCCTTGGTTGGCTGTTTCAGGTAGCTTAGTAGACGATCCATTCTTTGATGATTATATAGCTGCGATTAATCGCGATAAATATTGATGTCGATCGCCGTTCTCAGATTTGTCAGGTTCAAAGATCAGACCCGCTGTCGTTGTCAACGCAGAGCATATTTCCAAAGATCTGATAATTGTCCCTCTAACTAGCAAAACATCATCGCTACTTGAGGGTGAATTTATCCTATCTGAGTGGGCAGTCGCAG
>JANNBD010000361.1:0-10089 GCA_031385105.1 Chamaesiphon sp. OTE_78_metabat_374 | reverse complement strand
GATCGCTATTGGCAAAATGTACATCGCGCCACGCTTGCCAGAGTTTGCACTTCAGTATCCAGATTTGAAGCTGAATGTGTCGTTTAGCGATCGCATTAGCGACATGATTGAAGAAGGCATTGATGCTACAGTGAGGGTAGGTGTCAGCACCGATAGTAGTTTGCGAATGCAGGCGGTAGCCAAAGCCTATGCGATTACTTGTGCAGCTCCCAGCTATTTACAGCAAGCCGGAACACCCAGTCAACCTGAAGAAATTACGAATCATCGCTGTGTGAATTTTGTGTTGCCCCAAACTCGAAGAGAGATCGAATGGAAGTTTGAACGGAAAGGTACTGCGATATCGTTACCTGTGAATAGCTATCTGCAATTCGATTACGCCGAGGCGTTGCTGATGGCAGCCTGTCAGGGAGCGGGGATTATTCAAGCTCCCAACTATATTGTAGCTGGGGCGATCGCGCGGGGTGAGTTGCAGCCAATTTTGACGGAGTTTAGTTCAAGAGAAAGTAAGCCAATCGCGATCGTTTATCCCCAGAAAAAATATTTGTCAGCGAAGGTGCGGGTGTTTATGGAGTTTATGGTTGTGCTGATGGGTGATTTGAAACGGGATGGCATTGTGGATTAATCGATCGGCAGTTGAAGACTGAATCTAATGGCAAATCCTTGTCAGTCTCTAGCGCAGCCGCTTAGAGCAAGCATCGATATAAACTAACTTTGAAACTACTCGATTCAGCATTCAATCATCAAATATTCATTTCCTATTGGTGAATAATGAGAGTATTTTTATTAATTTCAATATAGCTGTGTTGACTAAGAAGATCGATGATCTGAGGAATATAAGTAGCAAATAATGTTTCTAATTCGGAGTTTCTGATATTACCAGTAGCAATTAGTAATAGTTTATGTGGCTGTTGAATTGTTAGAAATGAGTCTACAAAGTCAGCATCTTTGGTAACGACGATACGTTCCTCGGCAATGGAGATTCCATTAATACTAGAATCTGGAGTAGCATTTTGCTGAGGCAAATCGAGAGTATGAATGGCATCGTAGCCTAAGCTTTGGAGAAACTTGGCAAGACGGCGTGGTAATTGAGCATCGACGATAAATTTCATGAAGCAAGCTTATAGACGCTTTTAACTTGGCTTAAACGTGCAGCAAAGAGTAAAACAGCGTAGAGATCTTCAGATTCGAGATCTTCATAGTCTGCTAGAATTTCAGAGTGAGTCATGCCTGAACTGAGTAATTCGAGAATAAATTCGATTGGATATCGGAGTCCGCGAATGCATGGTTTACCGTGGCAAATGTCAGGGTTGTGAGTAATGCGGTGAAGCAGGTTTGATGTCATATAATTATTGGTGGCGGAAAATAATCTCGCTTTTTATCTATCATATCGGTTATCAAAATAGAGAAACGATCTATCCCTACTGAACAGCATAACCTGTGAACTGTCGCAGTTCTGGAGGGTGCAGACCCAAAACAATATCCGATTTAGGTACACCCATCTCCATTAACTCCAGATCTAATTCATGCTCTGTGGTATTGTGCAAAATCCAAATTTTGCCATTGCGAATATCGATATGCATCACACACTGATGAACTCGTCGATCGTGATGCCAGCCCATATGTACGATCTGATAACGATCGTGTTCCAGATCGAAAATTGTTTCTACCTCAATGTTGCCAAAAGATGGTTTCCCTTGAGCATGTCGATCGAGTAATTCGCGCACTAATTGAGGGTAATTTGAGGAATCCATAATAGCTCTCTCTCGGATTTTATGTCATAAACTAACAAATTAACTCGATTTTCTTCAATCCTGGACTTGGGAAAATCAAGCTGAAAAAATGTGTTGAAAGCCATGTAAGGGATTGCTAAGTAGAGTATTCGATTGGGTGTTTCACTCTTCAGTGCGGCTCGGTAATTAATAAACTGTCCCAGTGCCCGATGGAATTCAGAAATAGCCGAAGTCCCAGCGAGAAAACTCTTAACCTCAACGGCAATCTTTTGCCCTTGCCGTTCAGCCGCAATAATCTGCTCTGCACCTAAATCGATCTCCATATCAACCCCGCCCACCTTGATTTTAAGCGGATCGTCAGTCACTGCCCACCCGTCCTGAATGAGTGCAGCTTTTACAACTGAATGGAAATAGTCTTTAGCCACAAATAGTTTAGCTTGAATCTACATCCCTATTTTATCAACATAATGGGGAGGTGCTAATTGAAACTAGATGGTATCGTGGACAGATTGACACGAGGCTCCAATGTGAACGAACGAATTGTCTATCTACTTGCCGCGCTGATTGGTGGTGCTTTTATCCCGATCCAAGTCGCGCTCAATACATTGCTCCGTCGCTATGTTGGCGATCCGATGCAAGTTACCTTTGTTTCATGTCTGGCTGGAACCTTAACCGCGCTATCCATCTGCATTATTGCCCAGTATCCACTGCCAACTGCTGCTGCTTTGACTCAAACCTCCTGGTGGATGTGGGTGGGGGGATGCTTGGGTACGTTGTATGTGTGGTCTACAATTGTCGCGACGTTGAAAATCGGAGCCACCCTGACACTTGCGCTCACATTTGCCGGACAGATGATTGCCGCATTGGTTCTAGATCACTATGGTGTGCTGGGGTTGACAAAGTATCCCGCTAGTCCCACTCGAATTGTTGGGGTGATGATAGTGTTTGTAGGTGTTTCAATTATTGCTTATGCAAAGCGTTAATTTCGCTCGATCGTTATTTATCCAGACAATTTGTCAGTAGACAACATTTCATCAATGGCAGCAGATCCTATCAGTTCTTTTGCTAAACTTTGAAGTTCTGGATGTGTTAGAGCGTAATCTGATGCCGTTGGAGCGAGCAATATTTGATAAATCCGATCCCGCCATTTTTGGGAACGTTGACATTCATTAATTTCCCTAAAAACCGGAATAACATATTCATCATCGCAACGTGCTATGGAAATTAGAAAACTCATAATTTCAGGATTGCATCGATTGAGCGAGACACATAGCAACAACATCGCCACTGCATAACAAGGACACTCGCCAAAATCTTCATGTATTAACGCCCTCTCGATCTGACACTGCATTCGCCAGCCGAGAAACTTCAGAGCCACATTCGATATATCATCACCAAGGTATAACGCGGTATCAAGAAACTGAATAATTGTCGAACTTTCCCCATCAATATGGTACCAATATTCCTCCCCTTCATAATTCTCAGGTTCGAGTGAAGCCCAAATCAGTACCGCACAAGCAAATAGACGCATCCAATGATTACGCTCGGAAATCGCTTCATCTTGTGGGAGACTATCCCATTCTGTCCAGCGAGTTAGACAAATAACCTCTCCAGGATGCCATTGCAGGGGCACGGGTATCTTGCTTGCTCTAATCTGATGCAATGCTGCGAGGTGAATCTCTACGTCATCGCCACAATCACACATGGCAATTTCCATCAGCATCGCATCATCAACTCGATCAAAAATCACGTCGAGGAGCGATCGATCTGATGGTTCGAGACTGTCGAGAGGATGATTTGACATGGCGAGATCGAATGGTTACTTTGGTTGGACAGAGTTTTGATTTGCCAGTAGGCAACATTTCATGAACGCCAGAAAGAAAATTGTTCGCGTAGCGTCTCTGGAAGAGAATCGCGATCATCTATCCGTAAAAAAGTATCTAGCAGCCAATATGCGGGTATTTATTGAGTTTATGACTTCATCCATATTAGTGTTTGATTAAATGTACCAAATGCACCATAAAATCATGCTTGCCGATCGGTGCGCTTGCCATCCTTAAAATGTCATATGCCGTTGTCAGATGGAAGTAAAAGTTGGGCATCAAAAAATCATCTACATATGAGCATCCAGGTAACTCTAAGTACCGACCTTGCGCGAGATCTATTCGGGCGATCGCGGCAAGCTGACGATCACTCGCATTAATACTTACAAGCAGTTCCTGAGTAGATGAAATGTGTCCGCGAGCATCTTCTAAAGATACTACTTCAGGGTTTAGATTGTTTGCTGGCTGCCCTGAGCCTCACAACTTTGCGCTGTGAGGCTGATTGCAAGTAAAGGTAATTTGGGTGCCAAAAGGCAGCATATCAGGTGCAATTCGTCGCCCAAAAATCGATTCCACGTCATCGGTTAAATGATTCTCCACTACATTTAAAAGGTGGCTCAAAGTCTTGAGCCTCGAACTAAAGATATTCTGAATTGCGATGATCTTCTGATTTTCCATCGGATTTATCAGGGTGTAAATTGTTGTACTGAACTATCGATTATGTGGAAATAGGTAGCTTAATTCAGCATAGGGAATCTTGTCTGAATCGTTACACCATCGATCGATCATTTTTTTGAGACATTATTGACTCACTGTTCTAGTTACGCGGTGGGTTAGGGAAGTATTTGAACGGTGTCGATCGCTGGTAGCATCCTCAGTCGGGTGCATAGCTGCTCGATGGCTCGATCGATCGGAAACCACGGCTTACTAATATCTAATACCAGGATAATTTCTGGGTTGTCGGGATACAGATAGGTGCCAGAGCGATGTTGATTTGGTGATAGTATTGCGGAGATCTTTCGAGTCCGTCCCTCCGTACCGACCCAATCAAGCATCTCTTGCAACGTTGTATTATTTTCTTCAGCATAGATCTTCAATGTCTGGTCATCGAGGTATAGTGGCACGGCACCACAGTAATATTTTTCAAAGTTGAACCATCCACAAAAATCATCATCTTTTTGCTCGAATTGAGTTTGCCAGTCTTCTGCTAAATAGACGCACAGACTGTCAAAATCTAGAGAGCTTTCAATTCCAAGATATGTTGTTTGATCTACTTCTTCAGGCAAGGCAATCTGATCGAGAAAATCGTCAAAATTTGCGATTATCTTAACTATTTTAAAGTGTAAGATATCTTCGCCATCATCTCCAAATAAAATAATTTGCGGATCGACAACTGCGATCTCAGACCTCCAGCCATAGTCAAAGCAGTATACTTCATGACCGTTAGTTGCAAAGATAATCAAGCGATCAAGATGACAATATTCAAATAGTAGATCGAGCGTGGCTAGATCGTCCTCAGTGCATGTTAATCTGATGTAATCTTCAAAGGTAATGAGATCTCGAACGAGTTCGGACAAACAACAAAAATCTTCTACCCTCGACTCTTCAAGAATACAATAGCGCGATGTCCCGCCATTTTGTTGTCGCATCAGAGATCGATAAGCAATGGGAAACAAAAATCCATTCTGCTGTTCAATCGCATCTAGTTCAGCATCCGTCAGCCCTTGACTTGCTGGCGTATATCCTAACGCTGGCGGAATCCAAAAATTTTTAGGTATTACCATCGATTAAGTTAGTAGCAACGAGACTTCAATTTTACCGTTTTAGGAGCGAGGATCGCTTCAATTCGATTGGTGACAATGATCTATAATCGTCACACGGTGCAAATCGATCATTTAAGAATCCCCAATGACTACCATCAACCCCCGCGATATCGAGCATATATTTGAGCGACTGAGATCGGGTGTAGTGCCAGAGCGGGGGTTGGAAGCATTTGCAGTGGGAATCGATCGATCTAGAGATGAAATTGGGCGACAATTGGATCTCGCCGGAAATAACGAGGGTGTGTTTAAATTCTTACGGGGTGGCTATGGTTGCGGTAAAACATTCATGGCGCGATTGGCACTGCTTGATGCTCAGGCAAAAGGTTTTGCTACTAGTTTTGTGGTGGTATCGGATAATGATTTGCACTTTCATCGGTTTGATGATGTCTATCGCAAAGTTGTGCAGGAATTGGCAACCGATCGCTGCGATCGCGGCGCACTGGGATTTATAATTGACCGATGGATTGCCCGAATCGAGGATGCGACGATCGATGGTGGTGCAAATCCTGACGCTGAAGATTTTGATGCTCAGGTACAGCAGCGACTGGAAGAAGATTTAGCCTCGCTCACAGGGGGGAAAGCACCCGAAGATATGGCGCGGGTATTGCGATCGATCTTTGCCCTCAAACAAAAAAATGACTTCGCCCAAGCCAGCGCACTCCTCTCCTGGCTCTCCGGTAGTGAAAACGTCGCCGCAGCGTCCAAGCGGATCGCAGGGATTAAGGGCGATATTGGCTCCAAAGAGGCGATGGACTACCTTCAGGGGATTTTAGCCATTACCAAAGCTTCGGGCTACAAGGGGCTAGTTATCGTCATCGATGAAGCCGAAACCATGTTGCGAATGAAGTCCGATATTCGCGCCAAATCCCTAAATGGCATTCGTCAAATCTGCGACGCAGCCGATCGCTATCCTGGGTTATTCTGGGTGTTTACGGGTACTCCCGAATTTTTCGATACCAATCGTGGCGTAGCTGGTTTAGCACCCTTACACGACAGATTAAAATTAATTAAAACCGGAAACTTTGCCAATCCCCGTCAACCGCAACTAGTTCTGACACCATTCGATCGAGATCGCTTAAAAGATGTCGCGCTTAAATTACGAGAATTATATCCTACCAAACAACGCAAACAATTAAACAAGAAAGTTACCCCCGAATTTATCGATTTACTAGTAGCAAAAGTCAGCGAAGGATTTGGTGGGGATGTGGGGATAGTCCCGCGTCAATTCTTACGTCAATTAGTCAATATTTTAGATTTAGCCGCCACCGAACCAGAATTCGATCCGATGACAGATGGGGGTTATGAATTCACCGAACTCAATTCGGAAGAAGCCAGAATTAGGGATGGTTTACCCTATTTTGAACCAGAACCCACCGACGCAGAACAATATGCGGTGACGTTTTAGCTAAACATCAATCATTACATGATAACTTTGACAGTCGAAACTCTTTGCTCGGAAGCAACAATATTTTCAGCCGCTGAATCTAATCATCCAGAACCTCTATTGTATGGTGTGACTGATGGTAAAGCCGTCGGCACCTATCTAGAAAAAAGTTTAGACTTTATCTCCAAAAGCGATATGAGTTTATAGCGGGAAACTCTGCCAGCGGTACCGACTTTCCAGGTTTATTAGTAGATATGAAGGTGACAAGTATTAAGCAACCACAATCATCTTGCCCATTCAAATCTGCACGTCAGAAGATTTTTGGGTTGGGGTATTCGCTCTTAATTTTTGTGTATGACAAAACAGATGATAGTATTAATCGTACTGGAACATTAAATATTTTGCACACAATTTTTGTGAGTGCTGAACGAACGGCAGATTTTCAGATGACTCGTGGAATTAGGAGCATATTAGAGAATGAAGGTAATAAAGACGATCTAATTGCATTGATGCTGGATCGAAATCTACCCGTTGATGATATTGAAGCATCTAATCTCGCTGATGAAATTCTCAACAGCCCACCGATTCAAGGATTCTTAACTATTTCCAATGCCTTACAATGGCGACTTCAATATAGCCGCGTAATCGAACGAGCCGATCTCGAAGATGGTATCATTGCTGTTTATAGAGCTAATCTATGATTCGGACTATCCCTAAAGCGAAAGTAGAATATGGGGACTTTCAAACACCGATTGAACTTGCCGAACTTATATGTCAGAAGTTGATAGAATTAGGTGTCAATCCTGATGCAATCGTCGAGCCGACTTGTGGTGTTGGTAATTTTATCGATGCTAGTTCGCGGTTATTTCGATCGACAGGTAAGATTTTCGGTGTTGAAATTAATCCTCAGTATGTTGAGAAGATTAGCATCAAACAGCAATTAGATAGAGATGAAAGAATTGAAATTATTGAAGCAGACTTTTTTCGATTTGATTGGCGATCACAGATAGATAAGTTAGATGGAGAACTGCTCGTAATTGGTAATTTCCCTTGGGTGACAAACTCACAACAAGGAATTATTGGTGGTAAAAACTTACCTAGTAAGGATAACTTTCAAAACCATCTTGGATTAGATGCAATTACAGGTAAAAGCAACTTTGATATCTCCGAATGGATGCTGATTCAATCGATCGAATGGTTACAGCAACGGGGTGGTTATCTCGCGATGCTCTGTAAGACTTCTGTTGCTAGAAAAATATTAAATCACATTCGTACCAGAAGTCTCAATCTTACCTACTGTTCTAGCTATGATATCGATGCTAAGAAGTATTTTAAGGCTAGCGTCGAATCGTGCTTGTTCTTTTGTAAGTTTGACGGCACTTCAACCAACTATTTTTGTGATGTATTTGACAGTCTAGAAAGTACAGAATATCAACGGATTGGATATCGTCATCATCTACTAGTTAGAGACGTAGTTGCATTCGATCGAGTAAGTGAACTATATCATCCTAACCCCGAACTAAAATGGCGATCGGGTGTCAAACACGATTGCTCTAGTGTAATGGAGATTCGGAAAGTTGATGGTAAGTTAATGAATGGATTTGGAGATATTGTCGATATCGAAGATACCTATCTTTTCCCATTATTAAAAGGTTCTGATGTCGCTCAGAATAGAATACAAGATACCGATCGGTATGTTCTAGTTACCCAAAAATTTGTGGGAGAATCTACTGATGCGATCGAACATTTAGCTCCGAAAACCTGGAAATATTTAGAATCCTATTCCAAATATTTAGATAATAGAAAAAGCAAGATTTATCTGAAGAACCCTAGGTTTTCCATGTTTGGCGTAGGAAACTATACATTTACACCTTGGAAGATTGCTATCTGTGGACTTTATAAGAAATTAGAATTTAGACTGATCGAACAATTAAATTACTGACCTGTCATTTTTGATGATACTGTTTACTTTATTAGTTTTGACGATCGAGAGTCTGCCTGTAAGGCCTTCGTTCTGTTAACATCGACTCCAGTAAGAGAATTTTATTCATCCCTAATTTTTTGGGATGAAAAACGCCCAATTAAATCCAGTATCTTAAATAGCTTGAATTTATCCTAGCCTAGTTGACTCACCCCCGCTTCAACCTTGGCTCGTTGCCAATCATCCTCTAATCCAAATCGCTCTACCCACTCCTGCAAATAGACAAAATCCAACTTTTCTCGCTGCACCTTGAGAATGCCTAAAATATCCCGCCACTGTTTATCTGATTGACTTTTGCGTCTCCAGACTAGCTTACTAATAATCACATCCTCCGGTGATGCGATCGCAACTTCTCCACTTCCAGGTAGAGCATAAGATCTTAGCCGATCGAACTTAATCAGATCGTACTCCTCCTTACCCGAAATCATCAAGTCTACATTCTCGATCGTTTCTAAATGGGTAATATTCAAACATCGCAAACCACCTGCCATCACATCTGCCAAGCCAGCTACATAGAATCTATTGGCTTCAAAATTAGCCGCTAAGGTGGGTAAATCTGTTAAATCGAATATGACCACATCTAGATCGATTGTGGCTCTCGGCTCACCATGTGCGATTGCCGCCACTCCGCCCGTAATATAGTAGGGAATATCAGCAGCATTAAGGATTTGGGCTAACAAAGAAGCAATTGCAGTAGGATCTTGACTCCAACTCATTAGATTTGGGGGGATATAACTCGGCGGACATTTTTCTTGTAACCAAGCACTAGCAATCTTCTGTGCGAATGCCTCAGCGGTTAATTCGGGGAAGCTCTGACGTAGACATTCAAGTGATAACTGTCTGGCACTCTGTCTATATTTGGCACCCAAAATTAACCGTTCAACCGTGGTGCGTTGACGATATAGGTGAAAGCGTACCAAATCGGCAGTGATATTAGTATCGATCGATTGAGCGCAATATCCCAAGGGCGCAGCATCGATTGATAACTGAATTGGTAATGACATTCCTTTACCCCAACTTACACTGAGATTCACCGCCCAGTTCGATCCAACCGCGAATCAACCCAGAGGTAGACTGCGCCGCTGCACAGTGTCCGGCATTATCGATGACGATGACCCCACCGGATCCATTCACCTTCGCTACCAAATAGTCAATTCCCGCTTGCGCTGCATCTGCTGCATCCATCCCCCTGAACTGGACAAAATCGGAAATAGTCTTGGCTAACACCGTGCGTAAGAACTGCTCGCCATAGCCTGTTGCAGACACCGCACAAGTCTCATTATCTGCAAATACGCCTGCCCCGACGATGGGAGTATCGCCCACCCGTCCCCACCGTTTATTCACCAAT
>JANNBD010000348.1:0-1737 GCA_031385105.1 Chamaesiphon sp. OTE_78_metabat_374 | reverse complement strand
GAGGGCTGGGGTGAGGGCAAAATCCACGATGCTCACTAACCAATCTTGATTTTAAACAGCAAAAACTGGGTAACTTGACGCTTGCTAAAATTATTGTCACTAACTAGCAATAATGTCTGACTCCCATCTGGCAGCCGCTTACCCAGAGCCATCCCTTCCAGATTATCAATATAGATATTCAACTGCTTGAGATCGAAAGCTAATTCTTTTTTAATGGGTTGAATTGTCGTGTTACCTCTAAAGCTCTCCACCTTACTCGTATCAGTAGCACCGCCCATCGCCGCTTGGAACAGCTTGACACGGAAGCCTGTTAGCCCGAAGGAGCGTTCAATGGTGAGAAAATGACCACTAGTATCAATTGCTTGAATTTCGGACAGCCCATGCTCAATCGCGCCTAATGGCGGCGAATCTAGTTGATAGAGATGTTCGCTGATGATCTCTGCTCTATCGCTGAGGAGATAGTGCAACCAGCGATTTTTAGCACCTGGAATTTTCCCGTCTTTGGCAACTTTGGCGACTTCCTTATCTTGCATCAACGCTGATTCCGTCGCCGCAAATATTCTCAGGGCTTCGCCACTAGCAGGGAGAGTACCTGTGGGGCTAAGTGTCATACTCTCAAATGCTAAATTATTTTGAAAGCCCTGTTTTCCCTCTGTATCGGGAAGATAGCGTTCAGGAATGGGTAAGGCTTGCTTAACTTGTCCAGTCTTGAGATCAAATTCGCCGATGAATGGCAACACTTTTTTGAGCCGATCTCCCTCGCTGGAAATAAATACCGAAGATTGAGGAGTCACTGCAATCGTCTCAGTGTCGATCTCTGCTTTAGGATAAGTTTTACCCTGAGCATTTTTGAGCAGGGTGACATCTGTAATATTTACCTGCTTGAATTTAATCTGCTGAGGATTCTTGGTATCTAGATCTAGTTTAAACGTATAAAATCTAGCGGGTGCTTTGTCACTTCGATCGTCCGAAATAGCATAATATAAATCTTGCTGTCGATCGTAAGTAAGTCCTGATAATCCACCTACTGGCGTATCTTTGACTTTAAATCCAGATGGAACCTGATATTCTCCAATAAAACCTATCGATAGTTTATTAAAAATCCGACTGCTAGCGGCTTCACTACTGAGATCGGGGCTGCAAGAAGTCAGGAAGACAGCAATACCAAATAGACATAAGCAAGCTCCAAACGAAACAGTTCCAGCTAAAATCCAACCACCAATTTTCTTGCGCCAAGGCGACTGATTTCGATCTAGATTCATATCGATTTCGAGTAATAATGTCTATATAGCGATTATTTTTATTGTAAGCTTATTGACGACAGAATGCGGATTACAACAGTTTTATTTTTAAAAACCGCAGCCAATTCCAATTATCAATTAAATTTATGTCTAGCTTAACTGTTCCCACAAATATCAAATTCGATGCAGCCATCGATCTTACTCAAGTATTCCTGACGCACCTTAAAAAGAATGATTTAACCTCGGCACAAATTCTAGAATTTGTCTCAGCGTTAATCCAAACATCTAACGGTGCTAGAGGATTTTTCGTTACTTATCTAACTGCACAAGATCCGATTTGCGATGAACCTCAACCTGAAATCATCGCCGCAATCGCTGCACATCCAGAAATCGCCGCAGATTTGCTAGTCAAAAATATTGCCATGTCTACTGCCCAACAACTCTATCACCACCGCCGGAATGATAGCGAAATGATGGCATCTTCGGCAACAGTCGC
>JANNBD010000322.1:0-6232 GCA_031385105.1 Chamaesiphon sp. OTE_78_metabat_374 | reverse complement strand
ATTAACGGCTTGAATCACGGCTAACAATAACGTCTGTAAAGCAGTCTAAGACAAAAGGGTAGCTAGTTTGGTATTCTGGAGCTTGCGCCTATTAACGAAAAATTGCCGATCGGCAGCTATATAAAATAAATTATGACTGATATAAATCAAGAACCACTATTATTACGCGCCGCTAAGGGTGCCACACTCGATCGACCACCCGTGTGGATGATGCGCCAAGCCGGACGCTATATGAAAGTATATCGGGACTTGCGGGACAAGCATCCCTCGTTTCGCGATCGATCTGAGAAAGCCGAACTAGCGATCGAAATCTCCCTCCAGCCTTGGCGAGCATTTCAACCAGATGGCGTAATTATGTTTTCGGACATCCTCACGCCCCTACCAGGACTGGGTATTCCCTTTGACATCATCGAGAGCAAAGGGCCAATCATCGAGCCAGCAATTCGCTCTCAGGCGCAGATCGACGCACTGCACCCGCTCAACCCCGAAGAATCCCTACCCTTCATCAAAGAGATTCTCGGTACGCTCCGGCGGGAAGTGGGCAATAAATCCACCGTCCTCGGCTTTGTCGGCGCACCGTGGACATTGGCCGCCTATGCGATCGAAGGTAAAAGCTCGAAGGACTACTCCAATATCAAAGGGATGGCTTTCCGCGAACCAGCGATGCTCCATAGCTTACTGGCTAAAATTGCTGACGCGATCGCAGTTTACGTGCGTTATCAAATCGATTGTGGTGCCCAAGTCGTCCAGATGTTTGACTCCTGGGCCGGACAACTCAGCCCCCAAGACTATCAAACCTTTGCTCTACCCTACCAACAACGGGTTGTACAGCAGGTCAAAGCGACTCATCCCGATACACCACTGATTCTCTACATCAGCGGTAGCTCTGGCGTATTAGAACTGATGGGTCAATCTGGCGTAGATATCGTCAGCCTGGACTGGACGGTAGATATGGCCGTGGGCAGGCAGCGGATTGGAGCGCATTTGGGTGTCCAAGGCAACATGGATCCTTGTGCATTATATGGTTCTAAAGATTTTATCCGCGATCGAATTGTTGATACTGTCCGTAAGGCGGGTAAAACTGGTCACATCATGAATCTCGGACATGGTGTTCTGCCAACTGTACCGGAAGAAAATGTCGCCTACTTTTTTGAAACTGCCAAGAACGTCGATAAATTGATGTAACTATTACTAGGTGTAAGTAACAGTAATATTTTGGGAAGAGTTGGGAGTTGGGATTTGGGAGAGTCTCCCCCTCTCCCAGTCTCCCCATCTCCCATCCCTCAAATTTATGGAACCAGTAATCGCGCCAGAGTGGTTTGATCGATCGGCTGTAACTGTGGCACCAGAACTGATTGGTTGTACATTGGTGCGGCAACTTTCCAGCGGCGAACAGTTGCGGGGAATAATTGTCGAGACAGAAGCCTATCAGGAGGGCGATCCTGCTTGTCATGCCTATCGCAAGCAGACCAAACGTAATGATGTTCGGTGATCCAGGCTATACCTACGTGTATTTGATCTATGGCATGTATCATTGCGTCAACGTTGTGACTGACAAAGCAGGTGCTCCGAGTGCAGTACTAATTCGAGCATTGGAGCTAGAGCCAGATACCCTCGCCAGCGTTCCCCGTAAGCCTAGAGAAAAGCTTGAAAAAGTAGCCGCAGGGCCAGGAAAGCTCTGTAGAGCGATGCAAATCGACTTAGATTTGTATGGGACAAAACTAGAACTTGGTCAAGCACTGTGGATAGAACATCGATCTCCTGATTGGCAAAGCAAAATGGATGCGGGATCGATCGAATTGACTCAAACCACCCGCATCGGATTGACACAGGGAGTCGATTTACCCTGGCGGTGGTATGTCTCTGGTTGCCACGCAGTTTCTAAGTGGTAATTTTTAATACATCTATTTTCTAATTTAATTCCAGAGGGTGATCGATATCACCGTGAATCTGGGTAATTTAACTATATGAGTGTATCAATTTTATACAGACCCTATTTTTAGAGTAGGCTAGCGGAATTGTGTTTTTACAGTTTCTGTCAAGATATTTTAAGCATTAGGTCTAAAAATCATCCATCGTGCGACGTAAAACAGCGGCGCATTAGCTACCCCGATATTTTTATGTACCGAAAAATTCTCGTCTGTGCTTTAGTTATTTATTCCTCGACGTTACCTGCTCGTGCCAACAATGATACTGGTGAAAATGAATTGACATCACAAGATCTCAATACAGTAGCAACTGAGGCTAAATCTTGGCGAGGCACTCGTTATCGCTATGGTGGCAAGGATAAAAATGGGATTGATTGTTCTCACTTTGTCTATGCTGTCTATAGCCGGATCTTTGAAGGATACAATTATCGAATGGCTGGGGCGTATCTCCGTGATTCAAATTTTGCGCCTACCAAAGACCCTCTAGTTGGGGATATTATTGTTTTCCCATCTGTCCGAGGTCTGTCTGAGCATGTCGGGATTATTACTGATGTTGATGACACAAAATTTATCGGTGCCCAAACTAGTACGGGGGTGAGGGAGGCTAGCTTTGCGCCTGGCACCTACTGGGGCAAGCGTCCTTACAAAATTGTGTCATTACTACCAGAGGAATAATACGGATTTGCTAAGTATTCTAGATACAAAAAATGTGACTGAACTTAGTTCAGTCACATTTTTTAGAGATTAGTTGCTATTTAGATTTAACCTTGGAGTGCTTCAGCACCACCGACAACTTCAAGAATTTCTTGAGTAATAGCGGCTTGACGAGCTTTGTTGTAGCTAAGAGTTAGAGAACCAATAAGCTGTTTAGCGTTGTCACTAGCATTATTCATGGCAGTCATCCGAGCAGCAAGTTCACTCGCAGCGGATTCTTGTAACGCCCGCAGGAGTTGATTGTTTAAATAGAGTGGTAGCAATGCATCCAAAATCTGATTGGGATCTTGTTCAAAGATGGTGTCGCTAGGTAGCGGTGCGGCAGATGTCGCTAGTTTTTCACGCTCGACGGAGAAGTTACCGCCGCGACTGGTGAGGCGGAAGACTTCATCATCGGGTACTTCTAAGCCTTGCGGGGTGAGAGGTAGTAGGGTTTGGATCACTGGGCGGGAAGCGATTAGGGAGACGAACTTAGTATAGACTAGCTCTACTCTGTCTACGCCTTCGGCGAGGAAGAGTGAGAGGAGTTCATCACCGATTTTTCCGGCTTCAGCAGCGGTAGGGATCTGTTCTAATCCGGTGTAGTCAGCGTGAATCGGTTGATTACGACGTTGGAAGTATTGGGTGGCTTTGCGACCGACGGTAATAAATTTGTAGCTCAATCCTTGGGCTTTGAGTTCGGCAGCGCGGAGTTCGGCTTTGCGGATGATGGAGCTATTATAACCGCCACAGAGTCCTCTATCGCCTGTAACGACCAATAGGGCGACGCATTTAGCTTCACGGGCTTGGAGCAGGGGTGAGGTTGCGTCAGCAAAGGTGAGACGGCTTTTGAGGCTGTAGAGGACTTGGGCTAGTCTGTCGGCGAAGGGGCGGGTGGCGACTACTTGTTGTTGGGCGCGGCGGACTTTTGCTGCTGCGACGAGGCGCATTGCTTCGGTGATCTTTTTGGTGTTTTTGACTGACTGGATTTGATCCCGAATAACTTTTAGGTTAGCCATATTTTATTTATAGTTTTTATTAAAAATAGGGTATTTCTTGATAACTAGATAAATAACTATCGTGTAGGGTGGGCACTGCCCACCATCTAGAATCCACGCATCTATCTAACTAGTGATAGCGGATCGGCAAATGATAAGAATTTGATTAGTTTCGGCTTTCCTAGCGGAGGCAGAACCCGGACTTGGGGGGTCTGCCCCCCAACCCCCCCATTGAGGGGCGGGGTGCCGCCCCTCAAACTCCCCTGCACAAGGAATGGCTAGGGTGCTAGCTTGGAACGGCATTCACTCCAATTTAGATTTCAGTTATAAGTTACTAGAACTAAATCTTGATGGAAATCTAATTTAAGCTAGGGTTGAAAGTCCCCTCCGAAGAGGGGTGCCCGTAGGGCGGGGTGGGTAGATCCACGCCACCCCTCCACAAAAAACCACAGGGAATATTAGTTATTCCCAACTTTTTGCCCCTAAGCTGCTGCTAAGAAGGATTTTTTGCATTCAACTAATGCGGCTTTGAGCGATGCTTCGGCTTCGTCAGTTAGCTGCATTTTATTGTCTTTGATCGTCTTGGCGTACTCAGGCTTGCTATTTTTCAGGTAGTCTTTGAGGGCAGCGGTGTAGCCAGTAACTTTGTTGACTGGGATATCGTCGAGGTAGCCGTTCAAGCCTGCGTATACTAGAGCAACCTGTTCGGGTACTGATAGGGGTGAGTACTGGGGCTGCTTGAGAATTTCGCGGAGGCGGGCACCACGGGCGAGTTGGTTTTGGGTCGCTTGGTCGAGGTCGGATGCGAACTGAGCGAAGGCTTGGAGGTCGTCAAACTGGGCGAGTTCTAGTTTGAGTTTACCTGCAACCTTTTTCATCGCTTTGGTCTGGGCGGCGGAACCTACGCGGGATACAGAGATACCTGCGTTGATGGCTGGGCGCAAACCGGAGTTGAACAGGTCGGAGGAGAGGAAGATTTGACCATCAGTAATCGAAATTACGTTGGTAGGAATGTACGCTGATACGTCACTACCTTGAGTTTCGATGATTGGGAGGGCTGTCATGCTACCGCCGCCGAGTTCATCGCTAAGTTTAGCAGCACGTTCGAGTAAGCGGGAGTGAATGTAGAATACGTCGCCAGGATATGCTTCCCGTCCTGGTGGACGACGGAGCAAGAGAGACATTTGACGGTAAGCTTGGGCTTGTTTAGATAAATCATCATAGATGATTAGGGTCGCTTTACCTTGGTACATGAAGTACTCGGCGATCGCAGCACCAGTGTAAGGTGCGAAGTATTGCAGTGTAGCTGGGTCGTTGGCGTTTGCTGCTACAACTACTGTGTAGGACATTGCACCAGCTTCTTCGAGCACGTTGACAATATTCGCAACGGTGGAAGCTTTTTGACCGATCGCGACGTATACGCAGACGACATCTTCTTCTTTTTGGTTGA
This sequence comes from Chamaesiphon sp. OTE_78_metabat_374, assembly GCA_031385105.1. GTDB lineage: Bacteria > Cyanobacteriota > Cyanobacteriia > Cyanobacteriales > Chamaesiphonaceae > Chamaesiphon. The sequence continues at coordinate 1,163 of JANNBD010000322.1, read as the reverse complement.
TGATGGTATCGATCGCGATCGAAGTTTTACCAGTCTGTCTGTCTCCAATAATCAGTTCCCGTTGTCCCCGTCCAACTGGAATCATCGCATCGATCGCGGTAATTCCAGTTTGCATTGGCTCATATACGGAGCGACGTTCGATGATCCCAGGAGCCATGAATTCAATCAGGCGAGTGGTGGTAGTTGCGATATCGCCTTTACCGTCGATCGGACGCGCTAGAGCATCGACTACGCGACCGACAATTGCATCACCAACTGGAATTTGGGCGATTTTACCAGTTGCTTTGACCGCGCTTCCTTCTTGGATACTGCGACCGTTGCTCATCAGTACCACACCGACGTTATCGGCTTCGAGGTTGAGCGCGAGTCCAACACTGGCATCTTCAAATTCTACAAGTTCACCGGACATGACTTTATCCAAGCCATAGACACGGGCAATACCATCACCAACTTGGAGGACAGTACCGACGTTAGATGCTTTGACATCTTGAGTGTACTGTTCGATTTGCTGGCGAATGATGCTGCTGATTTCATCCGGTCTGATACTAATCATAATTATTTATTTCTGCTGTAAGTTTTCTATAAGTTACTAGTTGTTAGTTGTTAGTTCTTAGCAGAATGCTATCCACTAAACCACTATCCACTAAACAACTAATTAGGCAATACTCAGACCTAAGCGACGGATTTCTGCCCGTAAGCTGGAGTCAATTACCTGGGAGCCAACTTTAATAATTGTGCCACCAAGGATATCTGGGTCGATTTTGGTGACTATTTCTACACCATTTGCACTGGTCATGGCTTTCACCTTGTCGGCTACCAGAGTCGTCTGTGCTTCAGTGAGGGCAATCGCACTAGTAACTTCAGCCAGGACAATTCCTTTGAGATCGCGCAGAGCTGCTTGATATCGCTGACAAATGCCACTCAAATAACCAATCCGCTTGCGATCGACTAGAATCATCAAAAAGTTGGACATCAAGGGGTTGATTTTATCAGTGACAACCTGAGCCAAGATTGCCTTTTTATCAGCATTTTTGACGATCGGATTCTCTAGAATCTGCGCTAGTTCTGGTGAACTTTCGAGCAGCTCGATCAAATCCGCACAATTACTACCGAACTCATCGACTAGGTTTTGAGACTGAGCCAATGACATCAGCGCATCAGTG
>JANNBD010000317.1:0-1855 GCA_031385105.1 Chamaesiphon sp. OTE_78_metabat_374 | reverse complement strand
GCGCGGTGATTTTTTCACCTGTTTCAGGATCGGCATATTCACCAGTTTCATAAGCTTGTTTAAACTCCGGTACTGGCGTTTTGTCCGAAATCATCACCGCTAACTTTGTCGGTTTCCCCCGCACCACCGGAATCATTTTCCCTAGCTCATTTGCAGCACCATAGGGAATATTCAGCACCCGCGCCACATCTTTGAGCACCGCCTTGGAAGTCATCCGGTTGAACGTAATGATCTGCGCGACTCGCTCCTTGCCATACTTCTCAGTTACATATTCAATCACCTCCGCCCGCCGTTCGATACAAAAATCCGTGTCAATATCTGGCATCGACTTCCGATCTGGGTTCAGGAACCGCTCAAATAGCAAACAATGATGTACGGGGTCAATATTGGTAATCTTCATCGCATAAGCCACCAGAGAACCCGCAGCAGAGCCACGCCCAGGGCCAACCGGAATCAATCGATCGCGCGCAAATTTGATATAGTCCCAGACAACGAGAAAATAGGTCGAAAATCCCATCCGCTCGATCATTTTTAGCTCAAAATCGAGCCGTTCTTTATAAACGTCTTCAATATCTCCATACCGTTGTACCTTCAGCCGCTCTTTCAATCCTTCCCGCGAAATCTCTTCCACAAAAGTAGCTGGAGTATGCCCAACCGGAATCGGAAAGTCAGGAATTTTTGGCTCACCTAAAATATTATAAGGTTGGATTTTGTCAGCAACTTCAAGGGTATTAGCGATCGATTCAGCAATCACATCATCAGGTAAATGATCGCGGAACAATTGCGCCATTTCCTCCGCAGATTTGAGATATTCATTACCGCTATACCGCATCCGTTTATCTTCCCGAATCAGTTGTCCAGTTTGAATACAGAGCAGCGCATCATGAGCTTCTACGTCAAAACAAGAGACAAAGTGCGAATCATTCGTCGCAATTAGTTTGATATCTAATTCCCGTGCAATTCTGACAATCTCAACATTCACCACTCGATCTTCTTTCAAGCCATGATCTTGAATTTCGAGATAGTAATCTTCGCCAAATCTTTCCTTGTACCATCTCGCAACCTTCCGCGCCGCATCTGCTCGTCCAGCCATGATTGCTTGAGGCACTTCTCCCCCCAGACAACCACTAGTAACTATCAATCCTTCCTTATATTTCTCGATATATTCCTTATTAATACAAGGACGTGCAAAAATCCCTCGACCCTGGAATCCTTCGAGGTGAGATACTGTTGTTAACTTAACTAAATTACGGTATCCCTGAGTATTCTTTGCCAATACCACTTGGTGAAATTTTTGATACCGCTTCTGCTGGGTAAAATCACCATTGATCACATACATTTCGTTGCCAATTATTGGCTTGATATTTCGCGATCGACAGACCTTAATTAATTCGATCGCACCATACATTACACCATGATCTGTGAGTGCGATCGCAGGCATCCCCAATTCTACTGCTCGATCGACCAAATTGGGCAACTGACTAGCTCCGTCGAGGAGGCTGTAGTCACTGTGCATGTGCAAACCAACAAAAGTCATAGGTTAAGTGGTAGAGGGCAGTTTAGCGGGCGGATGGGTGTTGTGGGAAGGGGGATTAAACTTCTGCTGCTCGGTCGATACAACCACAGGTAAGCCTATTATAGTATGGCTTTTATAGTATTTTAGAACTATTTTACTGGAAATTGACTCGATCTAGATTTAATTTGATACTGTATGGTGGCAAATATTATGTCATACCAATTTAAATGATAGAGATGACAGATAGAGCATCCAAAATGAATGGATATCCGGTGATACCAGCAATAATTTCAGGAGTTAATTCAGCCAAGAGTTGACCTAACTTGATTTGAAGTTCTT
>JANNBD010000309.1:0-5572 GCA_031385105.1 Chamaesiphon sp. OTE_78_metabat_374 | reverse complement strand
CCCGTTGGATGAATTTGGCGTTGGTTTCGCCTGTCGCGAGGGGGCGTTCGGTAGCTGGTTTTAAACCACGACTGCTATGGAGTTTGCCCATGTCCAGTCCAGTTGTGCCGTAGTCACGGTTGGCAGAACTGACGGGGAGGTTGCCAGTTTGACCCCGCGCGCCATAAATACCCAGCAACCGTTGACCACGATTGGGGTCGATTTTAGCAGCGGTTTGGGCTAATTTCTTGGCGGCATTCGCACCCCGTTCCAGAAAGGTGTATTTGTAGATATTACTGTTGGGCTTGGTGGTGAGTTCCTGATAAGTGGCGGCACTGATGTAGGTATGGTTTGGCTCGATTTCCTTTGCCAGCGGTTGCTTGACGTTAGAAAGCGGGTGTCCACCACCGAGTAGAACCGTGGGCTGATAGATCCGTAGTTCCTGTTGGAGAATATTATCCAGCGCATTCTCATCGGTGGGTTTGACATCATATTTGTTGCGCCGATTGACGTTGGCAGCAGCCGCTCCAGGTGTGGCATGATCGATCGGGACTGATGTTACTAATCCAGTAGATTTTCCCAAGCTGGCGGCGGTTTTGAGAATGGTAGTCAGAGGAAGCTCGTAGATGTCTACTCCGATCGCATTATTGTAGCTTTTCACCCCAGAATAGAGCGTTGTGGCAGTATTAGCCGAGTCAGGATAGTTTGCTTTGATGTATTCTCGATCGCTCCCTGGAGTCCAAGGATTTGCACCACCTTTGATTCGATCGTACCCAACTAAATTTCCGGCTATTGGAGTTGTTGAATCGGTACTTTTTTGCCCTGAATTAAACTTAGGGTCGAATTTGAAGTTCGATCGAATTGGACTTGCTCCAGTTAGTTTGTTGGTGTCATCTAAAGCACTATTGTTGCCACTATAGACACCCTTGCTATCGGCAATAATTGTCCCATAAGTTGTGCTGAGAGCATAGCCTTTGAGCCGCTGCATGTTCAAGCCAGAACCGCGCCCTTGAGTGTAAAAATCTTTGAGTGTTTTACCAGATTTACCGCGATCGATCTCCTGCTGAATTGCTGCTGCTCTAGTAATTTCCCAGCCCATTCCATCACCAATCATCAAAATTGTATTCCGCTGTTGATTCGGTGCGGATCTAGAGAAAACGGGAGTAATTGTAATTGTGATAAATAAGGCGATCGCACCTAATATTAACCATCGATAAGCCGTTGAATGGATCTTTTTTAGCATTAATTTTTAGAATATTTGTAAGATTATTAATTGTATGATTGATTGGATAATGTGCAGAAATTTAGCTGGTGGGCAATGCCCGCCCTACAATTATTTAACGTGAGTTCGGGTTAAGGATATTTGCTCCGTTCCCGCACCGCCAACGATTGAAATCGTCGCTCATGTTGCAAAGTCCGCCTTCGCGGACTGGCTGATTAATCCGCGTTGGCGAAGCCTGCCGGAGGCACAGGCGGACTTTGTATTGTTAGCCCCGATTTCAATCGGCGGCGTTCAGAAACGAAGCTAGAAGCTATTAATATAGATCCTTAACCCGTTGGTGTAGCCTTTCCGCCAGGAAAACTCACGTTATTTAGCTAATTCTCAATTCTCTGCTTGGTGCGCTAAACCGTCGGGGAACTCGACGTTGGCGTAGCCTCTCCGTCAGGAGTTACGCGCATCCGCAATTCTCAATTCTCAATTAATTTAATCTACCTCTTTCTCTGTTCCAACAATGTGACGGCGAGATCTTGCCATTCTTGCCGAAGTTTGTTGTCGGCATCTTTTGTGGTCAACGATCGACCATTTAGTTCTGGATGTTTGGCATAAAATGCTCGATCGACATCACGATAGAATTTTTTAGCAGGGATCTTCAGTGCTTTTAACTTGCGATCGAGATCTTGTTGACGTTGGGTTACGGGTGGTTGAGATTTGAATGGATTGGGGATCGAGTTGATGATGCCTGCGGTGGTGCTGTTAATTTTATCGTTGACCATTTTGATTGGATCGATCGCTTGCACCCACTTGACGGCACCGTTAATCATCAGACAGGCGATAAAAATCCCTGACATGGCTTTGCCGACTTGCCAAGCTGGTTTTTTCCATTCGTGGGGATCTCTGGCGGGTAGTTCTGGTTGGACTGTTTGGATCGAATTATTGGCCCCAGGACTAACGGCGATCGTTTTGAGCTGTGAGATTTGGCTCACATAGGTGATCGGGTGAGAATTAGCAGGGATGGGCGCGGCGGGATTGGTGGTTGCATGATTGGTTCGCGCTGGGAGGACGGCGAGAACTTCGGCAACAGATTGATAGCGATGTTGGGGATTGTACTGGAGCAATCGATCGATCACAACTCCAAATTCAGGGCTGAGATTAACGTATTTTCGCCATTCCCACTTAGTTTCGGCGGGGTTGTAAATCGTACTGGCATCTTTGCCCGTTAGGAGTGTGAGGGCGGTGGCACCGAGTGAATACAGATCGCTAGCGGGTGATACTTTGCCGCGAATCATTTGTTCGTCGGGGGCGTAACCCTGTTTACCAATTCGGGTGGAGATTTTGACAGTGCTGTATTGGGAAACGATAGTTGTGGCGATTTGTTTGACTCCACCAAAATCAATTAGCACGGGTAATTTATCTTGATCGCGGTAGATGATATTGTCTGGTGAAATATCGCGATGGATTACGCCCAGTTTATGGATATATTCCAGCACTGGTAATAAGTCATGTAGTAATTCGACAATTTCACTTTCACTAAAAACTTGCTGCTGTTTCAGTCGTTGATTCAACCTTTGCAGATACGTTTCGCCTTCGATATAATCTTGGATTAGTAATAGGGATTCAGACTCACCAATATTTACCCGCAATAGTTCGCGAAAAGCTGGAATTTGTGGATGTTTGAGTTTGTATAAAACGCCCGCTTCCCGCTCGAATAATTCCTTCGCTTTGGCTAATTCAGCTTGTCCACGCACTTGGGGCGCAAACTCTTTGAGGACACATTTTTCGCCAAACTTATTTCGATCGATCGCCAAATAACTCCGCCCAAATCCACCCCGTCCGAGTTCACGGATGATCTCATATCGGTTGCCTAATACGTTACCTGGGGTAATGAGGGGTGACTCCATTGGGGGTAGGGAGAAGGCGGACTTTGCATCATGAGCAGCGGTTTTAACCGCTGAAATCTAATTAGTTAAAAATGCTTTTCGACGATCGCAACTAAATATTCTGTCCAATGTTTAGTTACTTCCATCGTCTCAGCTTCGACCATCACCCGAATTAAGGGTTCTGTACCAGAGGCGCGAACTAATACCCGTCCGGTATCGCCCATCGCGGCTTCAGCTTTCACAATTCCATCTTGTAATGGTTGGCATTTATCCCAGTTTAACCGAGCTTCCCGATCGTCTACACGGACGTTATGCAGAATTTGGGGATATGTCTGAAAACTGCCATCGACCATATCGGCCAGGGATTTACCCGATTGCTGCACGATCGCGGCGACATGCAAAGCGGTGAGAATCCCGTCCCCACTAACGCTATGTTGAGGCGAGAGAATATGCCCCGACTGTTCACCACCCAGCATCGCACCGCTACTCGCCATCTCTGCTTGGACGTATTGGTCGCCTACTGCTGTCCGCACCACTTTGCCACCCAACGCTTGCCAAGCCCGCTCAAAGCCGAGATTTGCCATCACTGTGGTGATAATTTCATCCTTGGGCAGTAGATTTTGTTTGCTCAGATATTGACCCCAGAAGTAGAGAATATAATCACCATCTACCTTGCGCCCGCGATTGTCTACTGCGAGGACTCGATCGGCATCCCCATCGAACGCAAATCCGATATCCGCCTGATGTGTAACCACTGCTTCTTGGAGTAATTCCATATGAGTCGAACCGCAATTGACATTAATTCGATCGCCATCTGCTTCCTCATGAAGGCACGTCACTTCAGCCCCTAGTTTTTTAAAAACCGTCGGAGCTACTTTTACCGAGGCACCTGCGGCGAGATCGAGGACGATCTTCATCCCTGCCAAGCTAGTGCCTGGAGTCAGAGATTCCTGCATCGCTTCCACATACTGAACGATGAGTTCCGGCGTGAAGTAGAGATGACCCCACTTTTCTGGTTCGACGATCGATCCAGATTGCCCCCGAATACCTGCCTCGATCGCCGCCTGCAAGTCCTTGGACAATTTTGTACCATTAGCCCCAAAAAACTTAATTCCATTGTCTTCAGGCGGATTGTGACTGGCTGAGATCATTACACCGCCGATCGCATCGCTAGTCGCAGTCAGGTGCGCCACCCCAGGCGTAGGACACAAGCCCAAGTTCCACACCTCAATCCCCGCAGACGTAATCCCCGCTGCCAAAGCACTAGCCAGCATATCACTAGAATTGCGCGAATCTTGACCGATAATAATCGGACCCACATCTTCAGCCGCATCCCGCAACACCATTCCCGCCCAGTAGCCCACTTGCAGAGCCAGATTAGCAGTGAGGATATCGCCCACCCGCCCCCGAATGCCATCGGTGCCAAACAGGGCTGAATTGGGCAGATTGAGGCTATTGACGGGCAAGGAAGTAGTCATAAAAATGATGCAGGGAAATTTAGGAGTCGCTTGGTCATCATATTACTGACGGTAGCAATACTCAAGGGTGAAACGTTACTAAATTGACGCTTTATGATAGCAATCCCAATCGAGCGGCATATAAGAGAATCAACAATATTGTAAACAATGAGCTGATTAATACCACCATTGGAAAAATATTTGAAGATAGGCTATTAACTACTGTGCCACCAATGGAATCTAATTTGGTTATTTCGGTAAAAGTACTAATGGGTTTAATCAGTTGATATTTGCCCAGGAAATTATCGATCGTAATGTAGTAGCTGTTATTATTCGACGAGCAATAAGCATGTTCATAGCCCAAGCAGGCATAAAGACAACTTTCAGTTGGAGTGTCAACCTTTTTGTACTTGCTGCGATCGTTAACTGTAAAGCCAGGATGATCGCGGACTACTCTCTCAGCTAGATACCCGTCATTACATTCATAGCCAGCGAGGATCGATCTCTGAAGTAAATCCGAGCCGTACTTGAAAATCCAGTCTTCCTTGGTTTTAACAAACAGATCGATGGTAAACATGTCCTTAAAACTAGTCGGAAGCAGGACATTAGCAGAGTAATGACTATTTAGTAGATCTCTATCTACAGCATCTCCCTCTTCATGACTCAGAAAGAAATAAGATTTTCCACACCAAATTCCACCTTCACAGCTAGATATAATCAGGTCTGCTGCAACTATAGCTGCTGCTTGAGACTCATAATATTCAATCTGATCTTGATAATTTATGCGCCAGCTTTTGATTTTTGAATCTTTTTTCTTACTCATCATCTACCATCCGATTAAGGAAAACAAGAGATTTATCTACCTACAACCTCAGCGGTTAGAAACCGCTGTCTTGTCGTTTTTTTATTCGGGGGGAACCCCCGTTGGCGGAGCCTCTCCCCCAGGAGAATAAAAACGACAAGACAGCGGTTTCTAACCGCTGAGGTTGTAGGGCGCAACGTAGATTGGCTATTCACTAAACCACAATTCCGTCTTA
>JANNBD010000260.1:0-3633 GCA_031385105.1 Chamaesiphon sp. OTE_78_metabat_374 | reverse complement strand
TCGTAGGCGGGAATGCTCTGCTGGACTGCGGCGGTGCGATCTCCTTTGGACATTACAGCTTGAGTTTCGATCGCATCATTGACCAAATCTAGCATCTGTTGACCTCGATCGTTCCTGACGACGATCCACTGCCACCCAAAGGGCGCACCCATGTAGCCGACAACTAAATCAGCGAGGGAATTCACATAGTCAAAGCAGCTCAGACAAGATGGCGCAAATACGTCTTTGAGTTCTTTGGTGTTCAACCCAAAGAAGGGGACTAATTCTGTAGAGCCATCTTCATGCTTGAAGTGAACATTAAAGTCCTGCATAAACTCATAATAAACGACCGTTGCTGGCGATCGACTGGTGGTGTCCAGGAATTTCTGCAATCCAGCGCGGGTAACGTTATCAGTACAGGGTGTACCCAGGACATAGAGCTGTTCCAAGCCGAGTTCTTTCTCGACGGCACGGAGGGCTTGGATTTGACAACCAACACCAATTACCAATAGCTTTTTCAGGCCAGATTCGGCGATTTGTTCGAGGATGGAGAGATTGGGAGAGAGAGTGGGTTTATTGACTCTAGCCGCGAGAATATCCTCCCTAGTCCTTGCAATTATCGGCATTGGCTGAAATCGGTCTTCGGGAGTATTTTGGACGCAGACGACCCCTTCTACTAGCCCCTGCTCCAACATTTCGATCGCGATCGTGCTGACGATGCCCGTCCATTGGGCACCAGGGATTGGTTCGATTTTTCGGGCTGCCATCATTTGTTGATGGACACCAAAGTATAAGTCGTCTTCTTTGTCTAAGTCCCGACTGCGCCCGTGAGTTTGAGTTTCCAGGGTGGGAATTTGCTGATTGAGGAAAGCGCAAGCTGTTTTGACGTAGTGAACATAATGAGTGTCACACAGTCCACATTCGCTACAGAGTTCCTTTGCATGCTTGACGCTGTTGGGTTTGAGGGCTTTGGATTTCAGATGTTTAGGCGCAGTGGTCATGAGGTGTAAGGAATGGGGGACTGGGAGACTGGGGGACTGGGGGACTGGGAGACTAGAGTTAATATTACGATTCACTATCCACTATCCACTATTCACTATTCACTCCAGCTCTAACTTGTCTCGTCTAACTTGGCTCTTACTGCTTGGATATCTTGCCACATTAACCATTTGGGTTTGCCGACATCGGGGGCGGGGTTGCGGAGGAGATAGGCTGGATGGAAGATTGGCATACATAGTCTACCTTCCCATTCAATCCAGGTGCCGCGAATTTTGCTGATGGCTTCTTTTTTGCCCGTGATGGCTTTGACTGCGGTGGCACCTGTGAGCAGGATAATTTTGGGATTTACTAGGCGAATTTGTTCGAGTAGATAGGGTTTACAAGCAGCAACTTCGGCGGGGGTAGGAACGCGATTTTCGGGTGGACGGCAGCGGACAACATTGCAGATATAAACGTCTGATTCGATCGTTAGTTTAACAGCAGCGAGAATCTTTTCGAGTAGTTGACCGGAGCGACCAACAAATGGTAAACCTTGTTCATCTTCATTTTGACCTGGACCTTCACCAACAATCATAATTGAGGCGTTTTCATTACCTCTGCCCACGACTGCTTTGATACGGGTATTGCCGAGTTCGCAGCGATGGCAACTCTGACAGTGGGTGGCGAGTTGAGCAATGTTGCTGTAAGTACCTGGCGGAATTGGAATGGTACTAATTGTGGGAATAAGATCGAAGTTGGTGGCTGAAATTGGTTCAGATGTTGTTTGACCGAAAATGTTTAATTGTGATTCTGGAGACATGCGGTTTTGGGTTGTTGGCGGGGGCGGGCGGGTTCGTTTTTATGTTGTTGTAAAAGCGGTGATTTCTAGCATAAAGCGGTTCGCGCTCGTCGGGTTTCCCGACGGTTTAGCGAACCAAGACACCCGCCCCTACAGGTTGTTATTTTTGTTTGCGTTTGAGCATTTCCAATGCTAGTTTTGCGGCTCCGGTGATTCCGGCTTGGTTGCCTAGTTGGGCGGGGATTAGTTTAAATTTTGGGCGGGAGGTTTCCATGACTCGGCGTTCGATTTCGCGTTGGGCGGCGGGGATGAAATATTGGGCACTGGCACTGATGCCGCCGCCGATGATGGCGACTTCGGGGGTGAGAATATAGATGATACTAGTCAAACCGATGCCTAAGTTGCGACCGTAATTATCCCAAAATTCTAACGCGGATCGATCGCCAGCGGCGGCTAGTTCGCCCATTTCTTTGGGGTCTTTTCCAATAATCCGACGAATTGCTTGTCCTGAGAGAAATTGTTCGAGGGAGCCATTATTACCACTGTTGCAAGGATGTCCATCAGGATCGAAGGAAATCAGTCCTAATTCGCCTGCACTGCCAGCATGTCCGGTAAATAGTTCATTGTTGATAAATACTGCGCCGCCGACTCCGGTACCCAAAGTTAATAAGATCGAGTTGCGGTAGTTACGTCCGGCACCCAGCCAGTTTTCACCTAGTCCAGCGCAGTTGCCATCGTTGCCGACGACAGCAGGAATGCCAGTCCGAGCTTGAATAATCGTCGCGACGGGGATATCAATCCAACCTTCGAGATTGATCGCGATTTTTGCGATCCTGCCAGTGATATCTGCGGGGCCTGGTGTACCGATCCCGATCGCGCTAATATTAGCCATACGGGGAGCTAATTTCTCGATCGCATACACCATCATATCGATCGTTTCATCAGGATAAGCTGGTTGGGGTGTGGGCACTGTCAAGGATTGTAGACAAGTCCCATCCTCAGTAAATCGTCCCAATTTAATCGCCGTACCACCCAAATCGATCCCGATTACTTCAGTCATGGTCTAGTGAATAGTGGATAGTGGATAGTGGATCGCGAACAAATGAGATACTGGGTTCGACTTATGAGTTACTCAAGATTCGATCGGCTAATGCCATACCGGATAGATAAGCAGATTCTACCCGATTTCCGCCACACCAATCACCACCAAAATACAGGGGCGCGGCAGTTTGAGCGGTAAGAAATTGCTCTAGCAATGGATTTTGAGCGAAGGCATAGCCCCAGCGATGTACCTGAACTAGTTCGGGCGTAGTGAGGGTGGGAATTAGATGAGCTATTGTATCGACTAATTTTTGACCGACAATTGCTAGATCTGGAGCATCAAAATATTCCTCGGCAACAGCCGCACTGCTTTGGATGACTAGGACTGGCTGGGTAGGGTTTAGTTGTTTGGAACTGTCTAACCCAATCCAAGCGAGAGTCGGATGCTCGATACATTGAATTCCTTGCCAAGGGATTGCTGCGGCTGCGGTTTGGTCAGTTGGGGGATAAACAGCGATCGCGGTAATCGATCGACTAAACTGGACACTACTAAGCTGCTGAATACAGGTGGGATCGATTGCATCTTTCGTGATTGCTAATGCTTGAGCTGGAGGAGTCGCAATGACTACTTGCGCCGCTGTGAGCGAAAATTCAGGATCTTTACTACTGAGTCGCCAACCATTGTCGATTGGCTCGATCGAAGTAATTAATTTATCACCAATTATCTCCAGATCTCGTCCCAAATACTTCGCGATGCTATTTGCTCCCAAAGGTGCGGCGTAATAGTTAGCAGACTTAGTTGGCGGTTGCAAACTACCATCCGCAGCCAATCGGTG
>JANNBD010000252.1:0-8565 GCA_031385105.1 Chamaesiphon sp. OTE_78_metabat_374 | reverse complement strand
CGGTCAAAAAAAATCCCTGTAGGGGTAATTCATGAATTACCCCTACAGGGATTTTTTGTGACCATCACCATATCTAAAACCCGTTGCGACCCCAAACAACCATCGAAATCGACCAAGTAAATAGGACTAATAGTGAAACCCAGCCTAGTGTAAGGATATCCATAGCTTTATTTAGAATAATATTTTTATACCTAGATATATCATAATCTTTTCCCGACATGGTTAGCAAATAGTTTCCATCCGATCGAGTCCCCAAGCAAGTTGGAGACGGTTTTAATCACCACCTGCTGAATTTCAGCAACGTTTACAGATGATCGAGTCCCCAAGCGAGTTGGAGACGTTTCAGGTGGTAAAGCCCCATTCCAGGTCATCATTTTGTTTCCATACAATTGAGTCCCCAATCGAGTTGGAGACTTATGGCGATCTCATTCGTTAGGGCGACAGTAGCAAGGTTTCCATACGATCGAGTCTCCAACTAGTTTGGGGACTGCACAACCAACAACAACATGACAACCAGCCGGAACATTTCCATATGATCGATTTCCCCAAGCGAGTTGGAGACTCTGAACTAGATAAACGCTTTAATATTGGCAAAAAGTTTCCATACGATCGAGTCCCTAAAAGAGTTGGAGACTTGTAGCGAGGTTTGTCAAAAGCAGGATGAACAGTGTTTCCATACAATCGAGTTAGAGACTGAGCGATCGAGCCTGATTCCTGGGCTGAGATAATGTTTCCAGACATCGAGTCCCCAAGCGAGTTGGAGACGATTCCTGCACCAATCAACCATACGCCGATCATCATGTTTCCAGACAATCGAGTCCCCAAACAAATTGGAGACTGTATTCAAATCCCCCACGACCACTTAGCGCAAATTACGCTTCTGACTGATAGCTGCCGATGCCCTCGACGATCTGGTGTACCTGGGACATCAGACTTGCCTGTTGCAATCGATCGAACTCCTGTTAAGTCTATCGATCGCTTTAAAGTCCGAGAAATGTTTTAGCATTACTGCATTGGGAAAATTTGGATAGTATTTCCATCAGCAAGTAGCTTTTCAACATATTTTTTCCTCTTGCCAACATTTGCACCGAATATTGTCACTACTTGATATTCAGCATTATTACAAATCCAAACTGGAGATGGTTTTTGCATCTTACCACATAGTTCGGGATCGTAATTACCTTTATACTTAAACTCTTGTGAATGTAGGATGCTTAATGCGTAAGGCTTGTTAGTGTCAGATTTTTGCTCACAAATAAGAATGCAGCAGTTACTATCGATCGCTTCAATAAAGCTACTTTGATCTACTGATGTTCTGATTAGAGATCTATAATCTATCGGTCGCCCAATGAGTGTCGCGAGAGCGGGATACAATTCCTTCAAGCTTTTCTGAAGTAAGCTTTTTGTCAATGAGAACGGTTGAAATTTTTCATTAACAATTTGCAACTTAGAACCACGACATTTTGGGAATCTCGATCGCTGGTGTAACGGTCTTCTTGCCCCTTGCCCTACACCACCAAGGTTAAACATTAGCCAAGTTAAATGCCGACACAACTTGTAAATTGCATCGTGGAGATCCACTGGTGCAAAATTAGAGTGTCGAAGGATTAAAGTACCTGACTGCTTACCACTGACATCTGGTAACGAGGGCTCACATTCCTGTTCGAGAATATGTACGCCGATCCAACCATGAGTAGGGCTGGAATCGATCGATCCAAATAACTTGGCTTCCCAATCTTTCACCTCATCACTGGGTAATACGCCTAGCGCAAATGTCCGAAACCAATACCGTAACATCGATCGAAAGGCAATCGGTCTAAGTTCTGATTGTGACTGAGCATATTTTTGACCTGGAATGATTTTTTGCACTCCATGAATCAGTTGTCCCTCAAGGATAAAGTTAGTTCGCAGTATTTCCTTTCGCGCACTATTTACTGCACCAGCTTCTAGTAGTTCACCGTAGCCGCTATTTATCTGGGAACCAATGCCAGATTGCAAGCCAGCAATCAGCCAGCCTTTGATTTTATGAAATGTCTTATCATCGCATTTTTGAGTTGGCTTAATCCCGATCGTAAATGTCGGCTTCACCAATGATAAAAACGGAAATGGACTTGCCCCATATTTTGGTAAATTACCCTCCCACTTCCAAATATTATTTGCTAAATCGACAGCCAAATCACCACTATTGCTCGGTACGGGATAGGCATCTAGAAAAACTACTTTACCCATTCGATTTTCTTTTGGCGTACTCGAATCGATCGATCCAAAATAAGGTGCAATTGCTGCGGTTGCCTCTTGATATTCCATCCCATCCTTCATGAACTCACGGATGGCTCGATCACGTGCCACACCGCGCAGGGTACTAGATGGAATGTACGGAATCCCCAAAGCATCCCAAGCTGGTAACAACATGCTCTCTGGCCCCCGTTGACCTCCAACTCTAATCCGCCAAGTCGAAGTAACCTCAAAGGTATTCCCCACTCCCGCAATGAGTTTAGTCCGACTGGTCAAGACTTCCAATCGTTTTTTGTAGCTCTTGGACTTTTCAGCAGCCAGTTGCAGGATTTCTAGCTTAGTTTTATCCTTCTCTGGCTTATCTGGCGACCTCATCCAGCGCAGGTATTCAGCAAACCCGACAAATGTATCGAGATCGATCGATGGTTCGTAGCCCTTGAGCCACGGAGACTGTTTAGAATCTTCAGGACTTGGATTCGATCGAGCAGGAACAAGTGTCTTACCCGATTTTAATTTGAGTGGTTCTGCCATTACTCGTCTCCATCAATTTCAACACCAACATAAATCGCCGTCGCCCAGAAACTAAATTCCTGAGCCAGCGTCAATCCCAATCCAGTCAAACCGAGATAGTTCTCCGTCCCCATTGCCGTAATAGTTTGTAACCCCTTCGTGCCAGCTAGCTCGGTTTCAGTCGAGAGTTGTTCGAGACAGTTAAAATATGCCTTAATCACAGCCTTCTTCCCCTCACCTGAAATTGCTGTCTCTTCAGCCTTCAATCGCATCATGCCCCAAGTAGAAAGGTAACTATACAAGGCAAAAGCCTGTGCTTTTTGTTCTTTTAATTGTTTATCATTACCTCGTGCTTGGTTGGATAAGTCTGTTAGAGCTTTATAAACTGGAGTCGCGATCGATCTTGGGTCGAATATTTGCATTTGTTTGTCCATCTCAGCTAATTTTAGGTTACAGCGCGTCGAACGGGAGCTTTTACAGGTGTGGCAGTTGCCGGATCTTCAGGAGCAAATTCACGCTGACTAGACCAATGTTCGACAAATCCACGTCCGAGACTTTCTTGTCCGCCGAACTGGAGGATTGGTTGCTCTGCGAGTAAAGCCTGAAAATCCGATCGAGCCTGCTCGGACTTACCATTAGTTTGCGCCGTCGTTCCCCACGGGAAATACATCATCGTATCCGGTGGAATCGATTCCTCAGAGCGAAAGCCACCTCCTTTTTGAACATGCTTGTGTTCGTCGAGGCTGATTTTCACCTGTCGCCACAGACTCATCTGGATCACTGTTCCACAGTGTCGATCAGGCAGTACCAGCACTCGATCGATCTGGCTGTGTGGCTGTGTCACAAATTGTCCCCAATCCGACCACTCATGCAGATGAACTTTATCGATGATGGCATCCTTGAGGTAAATTGGTGCGGTTTTACCAAGACTCGTACTATATTCAGGCGGAATCTTCGTTATTCCGTGCAACTTTCCCCACCGTCGTAACAGCATCGGACAAGTGATCCACACCACCCCATGACTCATCGATGGCACTGGCAACCACAAGATCGAGGCATCGCCAATCCAGATCTGCCCCTGTTGTAAACCGTCGAGTTTTATGTCTGTTTCAGCTTTGTACTCAGCAACGAAATCAGTATCTTTTTGATCTTCTAATAAATTGCCAAATAGCTGAGTTTTCTTGACTCGATCGCTCTGACTCGATCGCAATCTTCCCCTGATCGAACTCGATGGGATATATGGAAAATTCGTATGGGATTCTCGCGCAATCCCGACTAAATTTCCTTCCTGACTAGTACCGCCAGTATGTAATGGAGCTAGCAAATATAAATTAATGCAATTCATCATGTCCCGATCTTCCCTTTAAATAATCATGGTTGCTAATTCTTTCTCGCCACTAGCCACTAAACTTTAAGCCAAAGTAGCTCTGAATAGCCCAGCCGTCGGGGATCGCGGTTGGCGATCTTAGGTGTGAATAATGACTGGGGTCGATCGAGATAATACATACTCCCTGGTGGTGCTGCAAATAGCTGCGGCGAGGGAATGCTCGTACCTGCTTTCGATCGGATGCGACCGTTAATCGTGACAGGTTTAGCCGTCGCGACACTCACCAAGTTATATTCCTGGTCGGCTAATCGATCGGGACTTTTGGGTGCATGAGCGAGTTTCCATTCCCACGGCCAAGCCTGACACATCGAACGACCTTTACGCGGCATCTCAAAGATACCTGGAGTCACCAGATACGCGATTCTCCGCTGGAGAGGCTGCGCCAACGCTTTCTGCTTGTCATTCTCCTGCTGTTGGAAGTTGTGCTGGGAAATTTGTTGGATCTCTTTCCATTGACTATCCAAATCGGGGCAGCGTTCGAGGATGACGTGATGCCCTTCCCCGCCAAGACGCAGAGTTTGCGGGCTAGTGAGTTCCACATCTAATCCGATCGCAATACTCCATCCGGCGAGTAGACGAATCGCAGCTTCGGTAAAGTAGCTTTCAGTTGGCTTCACCTTACGGGTGCCAACTGAAAGCGAGTTGTGAGATCGCACTTCTACTGTCCAGGGTTTATCTTCGCCTTGCTTGGCGAGTCGCCAGTCAAATTCATCGATCTTCTCCTCACGCAAATATTTGGCGACGATTTCATGTGGCAAGTATTGTCGATATTCAGACTTATCTCGATCGTTCGAGCCATCTGAAGCCGATTGTCCCGACTTGACCAGCGGCATCGGACGAAATTTATCCCACAATAATCCATCTTTCAATGGATGTTCTGCCACCCACTCTAGTGGTAACAACGGATCTTTCCCCGCAAAACCTAGCGGACGCGGGAAGTAGAGGGTAGATTGCTCATAGCAGAAAAATGGTCCGATGATTTGTGGTTGAGGTTGACGATCGCCCACAATGCTCCGAATTGCCCCGCTAATCGCGTGTCCTGTCGGTGGGAAGTTTCCGCCTGCCCAAGCTCTTTCCCCTGGCGTAAAGGGCTTGGCATCTCGGAACAGCAGGACATCTAGGGGCGTGAGGGTGTACCAGTAAATCATGCTGCACCTCCAAGTTGGATTTTCCGTCGTCGAATCGTGAAAGCGGCTAACTTTAGCCAGTTACGAATCTGTTCGTCGATATTCTCTGGCAAATTGAGCTTGTGCATGATGTCGATAAATTGCTGAAGATCGCGGCAAAACTGCTCTTTTAGCTCATCATTACCCTCAAATATTTGCCGTCGTTCGACAAATGCGCGGCACCAAGGCTCGATCGCCTCCAACATCGGCGCGGGGTGTTTCTCCCAAACGATCGCCGCTTGCTCGAAAATAGCATCTTCTAGATCTTGATGCCGATCGATCAATATCTGCCACTGTTTGAAAGCCTCAAACTTAGTCGTAGCCTTCAACATATTTCCATTGCTGTAAATGACTCGGATTTCGATCGCATTTTTAGCCTGTTTTGGAGTTTCTTTAGAGTGTTTACTTTTCTTCTTTTTCTTCTTTTCTAGAGTGACATCTGGAATCTGACAGAAAATTGCTGGTGCTAGATGTTCTTTCGCACTAGCTTCTGCCTCCCATAGCTGTTCCAGGGCGATCGCCATCGGCGTAGATTGATGTGCGATCGTGATCCCAAAACTAATCGTTGCCTTTTGCCCCATCGTAAATAATGGTCGATTGGTCAATCCTGCTGGCGGTTTATCTTGTTTGTGTCGCCAATAGTCACCAGTATTATCGAACTCCGCTCGATCGTCCTCAGCACCCCGAAAGCACTGCCGCACGTCCCATACCCACTTATCCCATTCCCACAGATTGGTATAAGCCAGGACATCATCTCCACCGCCATAAATCAATCGCCCCGCATATCGTTGTTGAGTCAGATAGGGTAAAAGGCGATTGGAAAAATCGAGTAGTGCCCGACTCAAAGCATTGTGAGTAGCTGGCCCCATCCGTTTGGGTATGTCTAGGAAGTTATCGAATTTACTGCCGATCGTGAGTTTATCCTTCAAAGCTGTGGGGATGTACTCACGATAATTTCCCATATTTGTCCCCTTGAGCCAGTCGCTCATCCCATCCCCATCACCAGCCGCCAATACGTACCAATCGGTCGGATTATTACTGGGATAGGTGTTTTTGATTAGACTTTCTAGCTCCGTTCGTCGTTTCGGTAGCTCCTCAGTAGATAAATTAAAATCTTCCACCAACCAACTGGCATTGATTAATCGCGGCGGATATGGTTTCAGATCTGCTTGTTCTTTTGCTTCTATCCAGGGGATGCCCCATTTACTATCGTTAGATTTAAGATTTTCTGTCTTAATATTCTGTCGAACAGCTTCACAGGCTTGCATATATCGCTTTCGTTCTTCCTCACCATGCATATTCAAATATCCCGCCACCCCAGCAGTCAGATCGGGATAAGCGAGAACTAAATCTTGCTGTTGTACGCCCAATAAATCGGGCAAAATTTGATGTAAACCGCGCTTGATGACTTCAGTAGCATTGAGTTGTTCACTGCCATTAAATAGATTGGCATGTGGTTTGTGCCAAAAATCTTTAACGTCTTTCTCGCTTGCCCAATCATTTCCATCGCTGGGATAGACAGCAGCACCGATGCCAGATACTGTCGATCGAGTGCTAAATACCGTTGGTAGCTGCCAAGTCCGCGCATTCTTTACCGCACCTAAATTAATTCGTGCGGTATCGAAAATATAGCCCCACCACGAACCGATATTTGCACTGAATTTACGATCTTTACTAGCATAGATAGCTTGAAGTAGACCCATTTCTTCAGGTTTAAATAGCTGCCGCTGTTTGTCCCGATCGATATCCTTCCTAGCAGTCAACCCATAATGCTGATTGAGTTTGTTTATCCAAGGTTGGGCATATAAAACATCTTTTTGACTAAGTGTGTCGGGGTCTTGAAGAATTTTCGCATTTTTCAGACTCTCCCCTTCAACGCCGATTGGTACTCCAGTCCAATAAACTTGCCATTGAGTATCAAGCCAACCATTCCATGTCGGACTCTTTTGCTCTAGTCCTCGCAGCCAGTTACTTTGATCTAATTCAGTAAATACATCATCGCCCAATTTTTGCCATACTTGCTTCAGTTCCTGCTCGGCAAATTGCATCGCTGCGGCTACTTTAGCTTTGGGTAAAACTAGTACCAATACATTTGGAAATCCAGCCGTGAGTAATGAATCGATCGGAGGTTTGTGAATCCAGGTTTTAAAGTCAGGATAATCCTTCAGTAACCATAGATCAATCAGTGGCTGATCGAACAAGCTGGGATATAGCAAACTATCTGGGCCATACTTCTGCGCTAGTTTCCAACTAATGTGCGCCGAAACATAGTGCAAAATCCACGAACCCGCCCAAAAATCTCGCATCTTGCGACTGGCTTTGATTAGCTCCTGGACTGGAGTAAATGTAAATGAGACGAGATAGGGATGAGAATGAACGTTGTACCAAAGTTGCTCGGAATCGTTCGCAAAGCGTCGGCTCTGCCGAATCGATTGAAACTCAGCCATCGTCGTATCGTAGCCAATCATCGCGCCTGCTAATGCCGCAGTCATACTCGAATGACTCCAGATCGAACCATCGGGCAACCTTGTCTCTGCTGGCATCAATAGCAGCGACGGATCGTCACCAAACTGTCTACAAGCCGCAACAGGCAAACATCGCCACAACCACCAAAATAACTGCCGTGCATCGCCATCTCTAATGTTTGCGGGGATACTGTCGAGGATTTTCTGCTCTTCTCCCTGCAAATACTGCTTGCGTTGCTCTCCACTTTTACCAGCCACCTGCTGATATCGATTCTCCAGAGAAGAGGCGTTGCCAACGATATCTGTTCGCCACGAAGTCTGCTTGGCACCGGACAGTAAATGGGATATTTCTAATCCGTCGGTGTTGTAATCTACAGTTATTCCCAGATTGCCAATCGCGCCTCGATCGCTGGCAGAGCTAACTTGGTCTGCTAATCTAACGTAATCTGTCAGCTTCTTTTTTTGCTCTGCTGGTAAGCTGCTCCACTCTTGCATCGCTGGTAGGCTCTCCTACCACCCAGTTCCACCCCGCCCGTTATTGTCATATAAAGCTTTAAAAATTGGGTCATGGAGCAATCCCCAGATCTTCGACTGCCAGTAAAGTTGCATCGTTGTGTATATTGACTGTACGAACTACAGTCAATATACACTGACCACTCGCTTAATTTCCAGAGAGAAAAATATTTATTCAGCCACAGAATACGCTATCACGGCTGTTTATGTACTCTCTACTGTTTCAACTTAGGTGATTACCAGAAATGAATATATCCTTGGTTTTGGTTGTGCCTACGGCACAACCAAA
>JANNBD010000247.1:0-3159 GCA_031385105.1 Chamaesiphon sp. OTE_78_metabat_374 | reverse complement strand
ACTGATTTAAACCAAGCTGCTTGCCCATAATAACTACCATTGTTGAGAAAAAGATTCCAGATTATTCCATCTAATATTTGAAATTCTTTGCCAGTTTTACTAACTCGGACACCATTATATCCGCTCATATAGTTATCTGCTTTTACTTGTGCCATTAACTTTGATCGATCTGCTCGATCGATTGGCTTTGCAGTCTCACTAGAACGCATGACAACTAGTTCTGACCAAGAGATTTCCCATTGGTCTAATACTTGCTGATTGCCATAGGTCAAAATTGGGTCTTCTTCATTATTATGACTCAATAGATAGAAGTCCGCATTAAATACCTGCTCGCCTAATTTCTCTAGCGAAAGTCTATATTCTGTAAGTAGATCGCGATTTGTCCATCTTTTTAAATTCTCTAGCACAATTAAAATATGTGCTTGCTGATAATCGTTGCTAAAATCAGGAATTGAGAGCATTGAATCAGTCATTTTATTCTATTAATATGAGGGATTTAATTTGTAAATGCTTGCATCACAGCGCAAATGCATAGATACTATTACTGTGACAGACTGTGGCTAAACCTTCACAACTTATCTAAAAGAGTAACTTTGATAGATATCTTCAGATCTAGTCTAATCCAATGTCTAACGTCACGCATTTTTTGCAAATCAATAAAAATCATTATTATTGCTATCAAGATCATATATGAACAAAGCTACTGTAATTGGATTGGGTCGATCGGGTATCGCGGCTGCTAAACTATTAATCAAGCATGGGTATCAAGTCACCATTAGCGATAGCAATAATACACCCGAACTCGAAACCCAAAAACAAGAATTAGAAACACTTGGCATCAACGTCAAACTCGGCGACAAATTCGCCCCCACCAGCGAAGATATGATCGTCGTCAGCCCTGGAGTCCCCTGGGACATTTCCCCCCTCGTCACAGCCAGAGCGATGGGCATCGATACGATCGGCGAAATGGAATTAGCATGGCGATATCTGTCAGATATTCCCTGGGTTGCTATTACCGGAACCAATGGTAAAACAACAACAACTGCGTTAACCGATGCCATTTTCAAAGCTGCGGGACTAGAAACGATCGGCTGTGGCAACATCGGATTTGCGGCTTGTGAACTAGCCTTATTAGATGTCAAACCAGCCTGGATTATTGCCGAACTCAGTAGCTATCAAATCGAATCTACTTTTACGCTTAAACCCCAGATTGGAGTCTGGACAACACTTACGCCTGACCATTTAGCCCGTCATAAAACTGTTGACAATTATGCCGAAATCAAAGCTAAATTGCTGCATAATTCTCAAAATCAAATTCTTAATGGTGACGATAAATATTTATACGATCTCGGTAACTCTGGCTGGCAAGATGCTACTTGGACGAGTGTAGAAGGCAAAGAACATTTGCAGGGAAATCCCGAAAATGGAATCTGGATTGCAGATAACTGGGTAATATTTAGAGGTGAAAAGATCCTCAATGCTGATTCACTCAAAATGCCTGGAGATCACAATCTCCAAAATTTATTAATGGCTGTGGCTATTGCCAAATTAGCTGGGATTGATAATGATTCGATCTCATCTGGTGTTGCTAGTTTCCCTGGTGTTGCCCATCGATTGGAATATATCTGCACCCACGCAGGCGTAGATTATATTAATGACAGTAAAGCGACAAATTATGATGCTGCTGATGTTGGCTTAACAGCAGTTAAAGCACCTGCGATCTTAATTGCTGGCGGCGAAGCCAAAGAAGGTGATGATCTAGCTTGGCTAAATACGATTAAGCAAAAAGCAGCCGCTGTATTACTAATTGGTAATGCTGGAACTCAATTTGCCGATCGATTGCAGTCAGTCGGATATACTAATTACGAGATCGTCGAAACAATGGCAAATGCAGTTAATAGCTCGATCGAACTTGCCAAACAACATCAAGCCAAGGTTGTGTTATTATCTCCTGCTTGTGCCAGCTTTGACCAGTATACTAGCTTCGAGCATCGTGGCGATGATTTTCGGCAATTGTGCCAAGATTTGAGCGAAAATTAGTGGTGATTTATTAAAGCAAGATATCAACTAAAAAAACCCGACTTCTTTAAGAAGTCGGGTTTTTGGCTGATCCATGAGCAAGATAATTACAGCAGATATAATAGGATAAATAAAATCACCCAAATTACATCGACAAAGTGCCAATAAATCTCAGCAGCTTCAACACCAAAATGATTATTGGTACCGTAATGCTCGCCCTTCATCGATCGCCACAATACCGATAAAATCAACAGTACGCCGACAGTAACGTGCAATCCGTGGAAGCCAGTCAAGACATAGAACGTACTCGCAAATAAATTAGTACGGAGTCCGAATTCGAGGTGACTGTACTCATACAACTGCCCACCGAGGAAGATAATCCCCATTAGAGCCGTCAGTCCAAACCACAGTTGCAGCCCTTTGACATCGTTCTTTTTGATGGCAGTATCCGCCTGGTGAATCACCAAGCTACTGCCTAACAGAATCACCGTGTTGATCCCTGGTAACATCAATTCTAGCTTGGGAGTTCCCGCTGGTGGCCATTCTGGTGCCATCGATCGAAACGCCAAATAAGCAATAAACAAGCCCAGGAAAATCATCCCCTCAGCCACGAGAAAGACAATCAGCCCAAAAATCCTAAAGTCAGGATGCTCATGATGTCCATGACTATCATGGCTTTCGCTTGCGCTTTCAATATTAATTTGAGTCTGGTCAGATACAGATCCTTGCATAGGTATAGGGGGTAGAGGGTAGGGAGTAGAGGGTAGTTGAGATCTGTAGATTTGTAGGTTGGGTTGAGGGACGAAACCCAACAATCTCATCAAGCAATGGTTGAGTGTTGGGTTATTTCCTTCGGAAAGGCTCCGCCAACATTCTTCAACCCAACCTACAATTTAATTAAACAGCCGTTAACTCTTTCTCTTCCTCTTCACTATCACCGTAATCATAAGGCCCAGTGGTCAGTACAGGTAAAACCTCAAAATTCTCGATTTCTGGTGGTGAAGTTGTTTGCCAATCTAGAGTCAGCGCATTCCAAGGATTACTACCTGCTGGCTTACCCTTGTAAGCGCAGTAGATCGCATTAACCAAGAATGGTACTGTCGAGATCGCTAACACGTAGCTACCATAAGTACAAACTTG
>JANNBD010000232.1:0-6271 GCA_031385105.1 Chamaesiphon sp. OTE_78_metabat_374 | reverse complement strand
TTCCGCATTTCACGAGCAATTGTACCGAAGATCGTACTCTTGGCGATCGCTGGATCGAGGAATCGAAGTGCTTCTTCGATCGTAATAATTAGTGGATGAGGTCTGTCTGCTTCTTGCTTACTTTGAAGATATTGTTCGGCTTTATTTACATATAATTTGTGAATTCGGCGGGTGAGCATATTTGTCACCAACATATAGGAGAGTAAGTCTGATTGATTCCCAAATTCAATCACCACATTTTTACCAGCACTGAGGGATTGAATCAGACTTTTAAGATTATCTTGACGGCTAATTGGGCGGAGATATTTTAGCTTTTCCAAGCGCATCAATTTACGCTGAAGCGAAGAAATCGATCCCTTATGTCCTTTCCCTGATTCACAGAAGATCGTGATATCTTCGTTGGTCATTTCGAGTAGCCGACTAATCCAACTGTTACCATATTCAGCAGCTAAAATATTGGCATTGTCTAGCGCGGCATCAGATAAACCTAACTCGCGGGAAACTAATTGCAGATCCTCAATATCGATCATCTCATAGGTGAGATAGAGATCCTGTGCATCCTTAATCCCCCGATTGCGACTGGATTCTGGGTCGAGCGTAAAGACAATTACATCATTAGGAAATAATTGGCGCAATCCTTTGACGGTGCGAACATTTTTGCCTTCTTGAACAGCTTCCCAGCCATATTCTGAGTGCATATCAAAGATTAAATTGACGGCGACTTTCTTGCGAATCACCCCCGCCAGTAAAAGTCTAGTCAGAAATGATTTTCCCGTACCAGATTTACCAAAGACACCATTACTCCGCTCGACAAATTTCTTCAGATCCAAGCATACAGGTACATCCATATCTAGGGGTTGCCCGATCGAGAAATTCTTCCGCGTTGGATCATCTTCCCAGCCAAATACCGACCGAAAGTCGTTCTCATTGGCATCATATACCTGGCTGAAGTGGCTGGGAACTGTCTTGACTGGCAACAGCTCCCATTCCATATTTGTCTGGGCTTCAAAGGACGCGATCACGGCTTTACCAATTTCCACTTTGGCTTTTTTACCTTTAGCTTTTAAACTCGCACCCTGATCCAACATTGGCGGAATTTGGCTAAATTTATTCAGCATCAGCATGGGCGAAAGATTGACTGTGCCATAGGTGCCACTACCCGATAAAACATCCAGCAAAAAGTCATCTTCGGGATGGGGTGGATTGACCAAGATTCGATCGCTCGATGTGCCCAAACAGACATCAGTTAACAAGCAAAAGAAATCATATTGCCGCCCTCGCACTACCAAAAACTTGCCCACCCGCATATCTTCCACCGAGATATCTGGATGCAATCGCACTTCCAAGCCACCAGTGAGCGAACCTTCAATTACGGAGCCGAGGGGTTTATTCATAAACTGGTAGATAATAAAGAACGCGCCCAAATCGGCACCGTTTATTTTTTACGGGTGAGATGTTATTTTTTATAGTAATAACACAAAGTTAGCGTTGTTAACCGATCGAAGCATGTCCGAATGCTAAACCAGCAACCAGCATCCCAATGACCAGAAATGGTTGGGCACTAGCTTGATACTTGACATCATTTTTGAGCGGGTCGCGTAGGAAATACATGTCCTGAAATACGATCTGTGGAATCACTAATAGTAGCAAAATTGCCGCATAGAGATTCTGGTGAATTGTGGTTAAATAAACCGCAATTCCGGCTTGGAATATATCAATCATCAACACACAAATCCAGGCAGATTTGGTAATCCCAAACATCACAGGTAGGGATTTTAGCCCAAACTGTCGATCGCCTTCGACACTCTTGAAATCATTGACGATCGCAATCCCTAATCCAGCTAAACTATAAAATAGAGTCATGATCACAATCGTCCAATTGAGCGTACCAAATAACGCATGACCCGCCCACCAAGGTAGAGCAATATAACTCGCACCCAGAGCGTAAGTACCCAACCACCCATTTTGCTTGAGCTTCAGTGGTGGCGCAGAATAAATGTAAGCAACAAATGCACCGCCAAGTGCCAAACAAGTCATAATTGGGAAGTCATGATTCGCGGCTCGATCGAGAATATAAGCTACCCCAATCCCACCAATCAACAGCACAAAAATCTGAACAACCACCTGAGATCCGGTGATTGCACCTGAAGGAATCGGGCGATAAGGCTCATTTACTGCATCGATTTCGCGATCGTACCACTCATTGATCACCTGAGTATAACCAGTCAAAAGCGGCCCCGACATCAGCATACACAATAGTGCTTTGAACACATTCTCGATCGACCACACATACTCACCCGAAGAAGCCGCGCCACAGATCACGCCCCACATCAGCGGAATCCAGGTAATCGGCTTCATCAACTGCAACCGAATCTTCCAAATCGAAGCCTTCTCCGTTGAAGCACCCTTCATTCCCAGCATCTGCCGCGCCTTCGCGCTCTTTTCTTCTGGCTTATTCTCGCCTGCCTCAACTGGTAGATCGCTCATAATCAAATAAAATATATTGGTATTTATAAGTTTAGGCTAAGTTTATGGCTACTACATTTTGGTTTAGTGGTTTAGTGGTTTAGTTGCTAGTGGTTTAGTGAATAGTGGATAGTGAATAGTGGATAGTAATAAATTTATTTGCCCCATTTCCCCATCCCCCACACTTTCAACATGCTAACAGTTCGCCAGTTATTGCAGTTTAAGCCCAATGGCAAAAAGATTGTCGCGCTGACGGCGTGGGACTTTGCGATCGCTCAAATCTTGGATGCAGCGGGTGTAGACTTGATTCTGGTGGGTGATTCGTTGGCAATGGTAGCATTGGGCTATGAGAGTACCCTGCCTCTGACGCTCGACGAAATTATTCATCATGCCAAAGCCGTTAAGCGTGGGGTCAAGAACGCGCTGATCGTGGTCGATTTGCCGTTCCTGAGCTATCAAACTAGTACCGAGGTTGCAATCCAGTCAGCCGGACGAATTCTCAAGGAGACGGGCGCGCAGGCGGTGAAGCTGGAAGGTGGACAGCCAAGAATGATCGAGACAATCGCGCGGCTGGTTGAAGTGGGTATTCCGGTGATGGGACATATCGGTTTAACGCCCCAATCAGTGCATCAATTAGGCTATCGCCAGCAGGGACAATCAGAATCCGATCGCGATCGACTGCTCCAATCCGCCGTAGCATTAGAGCAGGCTGGTGCATTCTCGATCGTGTTAGAACATATCCCCGCTAATCTAGCTAAGTCAATTTCTGAAAAAATCGCTGTCCCCACCATTGGCATTGGTGCCGGACTAAACTGCGATGGTCAAGTATTGGTAACTGCGGATCTATTGGGATTAACCCTCAAACAACCGCCATTTGCCAAGGCTTATGTGGATTTACGCGTAGTGATTACTCAGGCGGTGCAAGAATATACCGTTGATGTGAATAGTTAGGATCTGTAGGGGTGGGTTTATGCTAGAAATCCCTGTAATATTCTCTAAATGTCCGTGAAAACCCACCCAACCCCAGCAACAATTCACTACTAGACAGCTAATAATCGATCGTGCGAAGTTACCCAGAAGATTGGTTAAAATTTGTCAGACAAGAGCGAATCATTGCCGTCATTCGATCGACAGATCTCCAAACAGGTCGTAAGATAGCTCAAGCTGCGGCTGCTGGAGGGATAAAATTAATTGAGATTACCGCAAACAGCGATCGACCGTGGGAATTAATTGAGCTATTACGCGCAGAATTACCGGATTGCTCGATCGGCACAGGTACAGTCTTAACCATATCAGATGCCCTAAATGCGATCGCCTGTGGTGCCGAATATATCTTCACGCCTCATCTCGATCTACGCCTAATTGATGCTGCAACTACCGCCGAAATTCCCATTATTCCAGGCGCATTGACCCCGACTGAGATCATCACCGCATGGCACGCTGGTGCGACAGCCGTTAAAGTATTCCCGATTCAGTCAGTTGGTGGTACTAGTTATTTGCAGGTGTTGCAGGGGCCGATTGCTCACATCCCGCTGATTCCAACTGGTGGCGTAACCGTAGATAACGCACCTGCTTTTCTCGCTGCTGGTGCGGTAGCCGTGGGATTAGCTGGATCGTTATTTCCCCCCGCCGAAATTATTCAGGGCGACTGGCAAAGTATTCGAGATCGATCCAGTAATTTAGTTATGAGAATAAAAATCTAATTTAGATCAGATCGAATCGATGACAAATTACGGCAAAGATTGCTGAAATTGCGGTGATAGCGATCGCAATTGTGGGGTCTTGACCTTGTGACAATGCAAAGGTTGTGACCACCCCAGCCCCAAGTGCAGCAGGCATCGCGACATCAAACAAGGAATAACCAGATCTATTTCTGTACATGATTTTTACCGAGTGAGTGAGTGATTTGAATGCTATGAAATTTTTAAATTATTTCTCAGCAGCTTATCACGCAGGCTCGATCGCACTCATCATAATTATGAGATCTCGAAATCAATGTTGATATTTAGACATGGTTCTTCATCTACTCACATCTTGTATTAAAATATAGTTACTGGTGTTTTCGTGGATCGTCAATAGTGGATCGTGAATAGTCTTAGTACTTAGGGTAAATTTAGAAGCTATCCTCATCAGTTTTATGGACTTATGCAAGATGTGATTTATTCCGCAGACTAGGGTGAGTAAAATCTACGATCCTCACAATCTAGACCGCTATCCACTATCCACTAATTCAAATAACGGATATCAATCACAGTCCCATTGAAATTGTAGTTAAGCTGATCGATTTCCACCGAAGAACCAATCTTCATCTTCGTATTCCCCAGTACCAAACCCTCCCTGGTTTTCTGACCCTGACCAGTGACAGTGATGATCATGTCCATACTAAAGGAATCAGGTCGGGGATCCTTCATCGGTTTGACCGATCCATCAGCTTGGGTTACTGCCAAAGTTCGATCGAGTTGGCGCACTGACTTAATATCGACTTGTCCGGCGGGTTGATTGCGAATTACAAAACTGAGTTTATTACCAGCACTAAACTGCTTCATCAGCGACTCAGGACTGAGCACATTCAATCCGCGCACGATCACGTCAGCTTCGACTGACTGCGGCTTATCCTGCCCATTAATCCGCCCCGAACCACCAGGCGAGAGGAAAATACCTACGACCACAAATAACATTACCAGGACAGCACCAATGTCGAGGAGGCTGAATTTACCAAATAATCTACCTTGTCGATCGAGAATAGGCATAAATGACAAAAATCTAATAATCTTACGGGAGTTTTAAGCTGGGTGAACGTCTATTATCAGTTCACCGTAAGTATACCGCGATTAGCTGCTAATAAAAAAGGCTCGACCATCACGATCGAGCCTGGATATATTCAGTACTAGGATATCTGAGCCACACAAAATCAATGTCTTGTCGTTTTTTTTATTCTGCGGCGTTTTTATTCGGGGGAAACCCCCGCATAAAAAAACGACAAGACGGGGAACCCCAGAATAAAACCGCCGCTAGAAGCGGAAACCAGCACCACCTTGGATTGCGATCGAAGTGTTGTTATTATTTTGGTAAGCATTTACGCCCAGATCGGCAGAACCGAATACTAAAACATTATTAGCTAATTGGCTCTCTACTCCCAAACTTAAAACAGGCGCACTTTTGTTACCCAAAGGAGTGCTTGCATTTGTTTCATTGACAAAATTGTATCCAGCACCAACGAAGATATTTGTGCCAGGAGCAACACCAACATCATAGGTAAGCTTAGGTGTAACCGCACTGATTTTATCAGTAAACACAATCCCCGCACGAGCAGACAACTTGCTTTGAGGAATAGCGTATCTACCGTACAAAGTTCCACCAGACTTTGCTTGTGAACCAACAGTATTATCATTGGTTAAACCGCTAGAAATACCTGCGCCCAAGTAGTTGGAATTAGTACCGACAGACTGAGATGCTGCAACCTCTGTAGCCACTTGAGCAACATATTTAGGAGTTGCTTTAGGAGCCGCAGATGCTGGATTGATTGTGCTGATAATTGGTGCGATCGCAAGTGTAGAAATAGCGATAGTTTTAATAGCTTGGTTGAAGGAGAAGTTCATGGTTAATTAGCTGGTGGTTGGTAAGGTTTGTTTTTTCGTTCTTACCTACTAAGTCGCAACTGATAATTGAAAGGTTCCCAGGTTTCTTGATTCGCCAGAAGCCTTTATACTCAAGAGTTTTACAGTATTTGAGCTATTCAAATGAGCTATTGACCGTATAAATACGGAGGAGGAAAACCGAATAAGATTTGGATTTTAAGATCGGA
>JANNBD010000194.1:0-8332 GCA_031385105.1 Chamaesiphon sp. OTE_78_metabat_374 | reverse complement strand
GCTGCGCGGGGTGGTTTGGTTACACCGATTGCTGGCAATGCCAAAAATAATGCCATTTATGCCGATCCAGTCCCCCAATCGGTGATTTTAACGGCGATCGTGATTGGGTTTTCGATTCAGGCTTTAATGTTAGTTGGGGCGATGAAATTAGCACAGGATCATCCCACTTTGGATACCAGTGAGATCGAGAAGGGAAATACTCCATGAATACCATTTCGATCGCCTGGATCGTCCTGCCCTTTGTGGCGGGGTTTCTAATTTTTTTACTACCGAAACTCGATCGATATCTAGCGATATTCGCCGCGATCGGTTCGGCGGGCTATGCGTTACAACTAATAACTTCTCAATTGTCGATCGATCTTTTATTACTCGATAATTTCGGGGTAACTCTATTAATCGATTCACTCAGCGGTTATTTTATTCTCACCAATGCCCTCGTCACCACCGCCGTAATTCTCTACTGTTGGCAGACTGAGAAGGCGGATGCGCTGGGTTCCCCGCGCAAGGAAGCGCACCAAGCAGCGGCGTTTTTTTATGGGCAATTAATTATCCTGCATGGCAGTCTGAATGCGGCGTTTGCCTGTACGGATTTTGTCAGTTTGTATGTAGCTTTAGAGGTGAGTGGCATTGCGGCGGCACTGTTAATCGCATATCCACGTACAGATCGATCGATTTGGGTAGCGTTACGGTATCTGCTTGTCAGTAATGTGGGGATGTTGTTTTATTTAGTTGGCGCGGTGCTGGTTTATAAAGCGCATCATTCCTTTACCTTTGCAGGTTTGCGCGGTGCGCCGCCGGAAGCTCTCGCGCTGATTTTTATGGGGCTGATGACGAAGGGCGGGGTGTTTGTTTCTGGTTTGTGGTTGCCCATGACTCACTCAGAATCAGAAACGCCAGTTTCGGCGATGCTGTCAGGAATTGTGGTGAAAGCGGGGGTATATCCGCTGGTACGGTGTGCGCTGATTTTAGATGAGATTGACCCCATTATTCGAGTTTTCGGGGTGGGGACGGCGGTTCTAGGCGTTTCCTATGCAGTGTTTGAGAAGGATACCAAGCGAATGCTGGCATTTAGCACTCTTTCCCAATTGGGCTTTATGCTGGCGGCTCCTGAAGTGAGTGGATTTTATGCCTTGACGCATGGCTTGGTTAAATCGGTGTTATTTATGCTGGCGGGGGCGTTACCCAGTCGCAATTTTAAGGAATTACAGCAGCAACCGATCGATCGCACCCTGTGGATTTTCTTAGCAATTGCCGGATTCTCGATTTCTGGCTTCCCCTTACTATCTGGGTTTGGGGCGAAGGTATTGACGATGAAAAATCTCCTGCCGTGGCAAGAAATAGCGATGAATATGGTGGCAGTGGGAACGGCAATTTCATTTGCTAAGTTTATCTTTTTACCACATCAGCCAGGTGTAAATACTAAACCGATTAAGCTCGGTTTTTGGCTGGCGATCGGTTTATTAATTGGGGGGCTAGTCGTAGCAAATGTTGTCTACTTCGAGGCATACGATGCTAAAAATACGATTAAAGCGATCGCCATTATTGCTGTCGGTTGGCTAGCTTATCTAGGAATTTTTAGGCGAACATCGCTAAAACTACCCCGAATGTTCGAGCAGTTCGACGATCTAATCGGCGTAATGACGTTGGTATCAATTTTACTATTTTGGGCAACATTTGTATGAGTGGTTATCTAAATATCATTCTCCGACTGACTATCTGGCTGCTACTCACATCCGATCTGAGTGTAGAGAATATCACGATCGGGATTGTGATCTCCTTACTGTTACCCCATACGCAGCAATCGATAGGCACCGTCAGGGATTGGCTGCGGGTACTAGGTAAAATTGCAATGGCAATTCCAATTGCTTATATTGAAGCGATCGAAATGATTCTACATCCCCATCAGGCTGAAGAGATCGAGATCGAAAGGGTGCCGCCCAATCGATCTTCTGGGCTAGTATTTCTAGATATTTTTCTGATTACCTTCACACCCAAAACAATTGTTTACAAATACAACCAGGAGGGTGGATACGAAGTTCATCGAGTTAAACGGAGAAGAAGGTTATGAATTCGATCTTGAATTCAATCTTGATGGTGATGATTATTGCACTGTTAATTCCGATCTATGCAGCATGGAAAGCCGATGATGTTTGGCAAAAAATGTTGGCATTAGCCAGCGTCTCTAGTAAGGCATCGATCATTATTTTGGTTGTATCTGTCCTGCGGGATGATTGGATGATTGGCGTAGTCGGCGCGATCGTGCTAAGTCTTGGCAATGCTGGATTTATGCTGTTGGCACAGTTACTCAAACGGATGGAAAATACATGATTGACATTCTTAGCTATTTTTTTATCGGCGTTGGGATTGTCTTCTGGTTTTGGGGGACTCTACCGCTTCTCGGCAACCGATCGGTATTGTTTAAGTTACACAGTCTCTCAGTCTCAGATACCCTCGGCTCAATGGCGATCGTGTTTGGATTGCTGCTAAAACTCCCCAGTGAATGGCAATTACTAGTGTTAGCGATTATCTCGCTGGCAATTTGGAATACGATGCTGGGCTATGTATTAGCCTATTGCGCGACTAGCGAGGAAGACTTATGACAGATCCTTATATTTACGCGATCGTTGCCCTGCTGCCCATTACTGCGCTGATGCTGGTACTTCAGTCCAATCCTTACAACGCACTAATTTTGCGCGGTATTCTCGGTGCGATCGCCGCCTTGATCTATTCAATTCTAGGCGCGGCGGATGTCGCTCTCACCGAAGCTTTGATGGGTACCTTATTATCGATTTCCCTGTACGCGATCGCGGTACGCTCGTCGATGGTGGTGCGGTTGGGTATCTTGAGTAGCGAGACGACAATCAATGCACAGATCGACGATTTCCGTACGCTGTTTAGCAAGCATTATCTCCGGCTTGAACTAGTTTCCTGCGACGATTTGCCGACTTTGCGCCAAGCATTACTCGATCGAACCATCCACGCCACGATTGTTATAAATACCGCTCAAAGTAAAGATTCGGTCGAAATTGTCACCAGAATTCCCAGCCTACATGACATCATGCGATCGCAACTCCCCGCAGACATTCACCTTACCTATCTCAACCCTTTATCCAGTCAGCTAACTGTCACGGAGCCACAGCCATGAAATGGATTTATTTAATCGTAGGTATCGCCCTGGGTGTGAAAATTTTGCTGACTTCCAACGCCCTCCCAGATTTATCACAAGTCACGATCGTTGAAACGATAGTCCGTGAGACTGGTATTCCCAATGCTGTATCGGGCATCATCTTGAGAAATCGGCTCTACGATACGATCTTTGAAGTCGTCGTCTTTACGATCGCCATCTTAGGCGTAAAATTCTTGCTCTCCACCGAACAACCTGCCACCACAGTCTTCCAATTTACCGACTCACCCTCGATCGTTTTAGCCAGATTGGGCGCGACAATTGCCGCATTAGTCAGTATCGAACTAGCAATTCGTGGACATCTCAGCCCTGGTGGTGGATTTGCCGCAGGTGTAGCGGGTGGTACCGCCATTGGCTTAGTAGCAATTACCTCCTCTACAGCAGAGATGGATCGAATCTACCAGCGTTGGCACGCCGCCACCTGGGAAAAAATTTCGGCCATTGCTTTCATTGTTATCGCTGCAATTAATCTCTCTGGCGTAGAATTGCCTCACGGCGAGTTAGGTGCCCTAATTAGTGGTGGGTTTATCCCGCTCCTGAATGTCCTCGTTGCCATCAAAGTTGCCCTGGGTTCGTGGGCTGTGATGTTGCTGTTTATCCGTTATCGCGGCTTGCTATAAGTACATGTGCGAAAATATTGGTATATTTATCCCAAAGTCAAGTGGTCAGGGGTAAAGGGGTTTTGATGAGACACTCCATTGCTGTTTAACGAGAAGCAGGAGTTTAAATCCCCATCCTAACAACCCAATTCTCAATTCTCAATTCATTTAAACATCTATCAATCTCCATCGAGCTAGATTAGGCTAAAACTATGAAGCAAGCGACGCTACATCAACTGCAAATTCTCGAAGCGATCGCCAAACACGGCAGTTTTACCCGTGCCGCCGAAGAACTCGAACTCACCCAGCCCACAGTTTCCCAACAAATCAAGCGGCTCACCCAAATCATCGGGATGCCGCTATTTGAGCAGCTCGGCAAACAAATCTATCTCACGGCAGCAGGGCAGGAAGTCCTGGGCGCGAGTGCGATTATTTCCGAAAAGTTTGCCGAGCTAGAAATTGCGATCGATGAACTAAAAGGGTTAAAACAGGGGCGGATCAATTTAGTTGCCAGTACTACCGCCAAATATTTTGTGCCTCGGCTGCTGGGTACCTTTCGCCGCAAACACCCTGAGATTGAACTAGCTCTCCACATCACCAATCAAGAAGGTGTCCTCGCCAGATTAGCCAGGAATCAAGACGATCTCTATTTCACAGGTAGACCGCCCAGTGATTTGGATATCGAGCTACGCCCAATCCTCGACAATCCCCTGGTAGTGATTGCCCCCTCAAATCACCCGTTAGCGGGGAAGACCAATATTGCCATCAAAGAACTAACTACAGAACCATTTATCTTTCGGGAAGCAGGTTCAGGCACACGCGCAGTTGTCGAGCAGTTCCTCGCCGAGAATCGCGTGACGGTTGATGTGGTAATCGAACTCAGTAGCAATGAAGCAATCAAACAAGCGATTGCTGGTGGTTTGGGTCTTTCGGTGCTGTCCCAACATTCCCTCGACTTAGAAACCCAGAATGGACTGCTGACTATTCTTGATGTCGCAGGTTTTCCGATCCAGCGTCATTGGTATGTAATTTATCCCAACGGCAAACAGCTATCGGTTGCTGCCCAAACCTTCCTGGATTTCTCGATTGCTGAAGGCAAACAAATTATCGAGCAATTCAGTGCCGATCTGATTCCGCGTTAAGCTGTTGCTAATATTGCTCGAATTCTTGATTCCTGTCGAACTTGTGAGACGATTACTGGAGCGATCGTGTAAGATTGGTACAACATAACTATCAATTACCAGTCCGTGTCCAGCAAACAACCTCCAACTCTCCAACAGTGGTTAAAGATTGGCTCCATTGCCTTTGGAGTGAGCTGTGTTTGCACTTTACCATTCACCCTAAATCTTGGTCAGTCTGCACTGATTGGTCTGGCGACGATGCCAGGATTAGCCGCTGGTAAAATGCTAAGAGCTGGTCATCATCACAAGAGACAGGGACAAAAAGGGCGCGGAAAGCTTCGATTACAGGAGTTGCAACACCAAGCTGCAATTGTCAATCGGCAGTTGCAACTTAGATCGAAAGATCACCAAGAAATTGAGCTGAAGGTATCCCAGCTACATGATTTAGCAGCCAACTTGACGGATCGAATCGATCGAGACAACGATCGACACCAGCAACTAGAACAGCAGCTAGCTACTCTAACTCTCCACTGTCAGGCACAAGAAAATATTGCAGCCAGCTTAGATCGCAAAATTCAGCATCAGCAAGCTTGCCTGCTCGAAGTCGATACCAATGTCAATAGTTTGAAGTTAGAATTGGCTCAAGTTCAATCAGCACAAATCCAAGCAGAAGATGCTAATCTTAGCCGTGCTTCCACACTGGAACAGCAGCAAATAGCATTAGCAGATATCCATCATCAAATTAATATCCGCTCAACTACCAAGCAGGAATTAGAATCGCAAATTCACCATCTTCAGGATCGAAACATCGCTAAAGCTGAGGAACTTGACCAATCGATCGCCCAGAAGCATTTACTCTTACACGAACTAGATCTAGCAATTAGCGATCGCAAAAAAAATCAAGCAGAAGCTATCATAGCAGTAGATAGACTGAATCAGATCATCGCTGAAAAAACACCAGAATTGGCTATTGAATCGCAAAAGTTAGCAGATACACAGCTTAAATTGAGCACAACAGAACTAGCCCTGCAAGCTAAACAAGTAGAACTAGCTGAATTAGCCGCAACGATCTTGGCGACACAGGTTCATGAACAACCATACCCTAACGAGGATGAACAAGATCCACTTTCAGATCGATTACTGCAACGAGAACTAAAAATAGCTCAATTAGAATTGAGTAGTCGGCAAGCCGAATTAGATAATTTAGAATTCAAGCTGCAACAGAAACTTGAATCAATCAGTGAAATAGATCTAGCCGATTCCTTTCAAGCTTTTGAGCCACAGCCACCAATTATCGAGCGCGATCTTGACGAAATTGTCTGTCTAGATGAGTGGCATGACAAATTTGTTGACAATCCCCATCTGCCTGTTCTAAAACATATTGAAAAGCATGGAACGATTACTGAATCTGAAGCTAGTAAAAAACTAGGCAATGCTCGATCAGTCAGGCAATTTGCTAACAAGCTCGAAGAATACGCTCAAGATTTACCTTTCTCAATTCGCGTAGAATCTTCACCCAAAGGCAATCGCTACCTCAAAGAAGACCGGAACTAATAACTTTGCCGCTCGAAAAAGAACTGGGCACCCAATGTTCACCGCTGCCAGAGAATGATTTTTTGTACAATAGCTAGTAACCAGCAACAGCAGTGAACAATAATAATGCACCGATTCAATTTAACCATCTTCAGGCAGTTCTGGTTGATCGCCAAATCCTACTGGTCAGGTGAAGAAAAATGGAAAGCGCGGGGGCTGCTGCTACTCGTAATTTTGCTATCGCTGGGCTATACCGGACTAAGCGTACTGCTCAATAACAAGCGCGGCGAACTCATCTCCTCACTCTCAGTCCGTGATGAAGCGAGATTTTGGCAAACCATTCTCATTTTTGCAGGGACACTAGTAGTCTACGCGCCGCTGTATGCAGGATACACCTATTTGCGCGACAGGTTAGCCCTAAATTGGCGACGC
Source organism: Chamaesiphon sp. OTE_78_metabat_374 (assembly GCA_031385105.1). Classification (GTDB taxonomy): domain Bacteria; phylum Cyanobacteriota; class Cyanobacteriia; order Cyanobacteriales; family Chamaesiphonaceae; genus Chamaesiphon. The sequence continues at coordinate 1,463 of JANNBD010000194.1, read as the reverse complement.
TGGCTCACCGACCATTTCATCGATCGCTACTTTCAGAATCGGGCATTTTACAACATCAATCAGGATGCTAATATTGACAATCCCGACCAGCGGATTACCGAAGATGTCAAGAGTTTTACCCAAGAGTCACTCACCCTGTTACTCGCCGTCGTTGATTCACTCCTGGCAATTGCCGCCTTCAGCAACGTCCTCTGGGGCATTTCTCAGCCGCTAGTCTTGTTTTTGGTAGTCTACGCTCTGATTGGTACGCTCACAACCATCGGAGTCTTTGGTCAGCCGTTGATGCGACTCAATTTCGAGCAACTTAAAAAAGAAGCTAATTTTCGGTTTAGTCTAGTCCGAGTGCGGGAAAATGCTGAATCGATCGCCTTTTACCAAGGCGAACAATGTGAATCCAATCGAATCAAAAGCCGATTCACAGAGGCTTTTGACAATTTTAAGCGGCTAATTTTCTGGGAGCTAAATCTCAATATTCTGACCAACGCTTACGAATTCATTCCCTTTATTTTGCCAGCGATTGTCGTAGCACCAGGTATCTTTGCAGGTGAACTAGAAGTTGGCAAAGTTACTGAAGCTCAAGGAGCTTTCATTCGGATCTTCTTTTCACTTAACCTGATTGTGGCAAGGTTTCAGTCTTTAGCTACCTTTGGCGCGGGTGTCGAGCGACTATTCACCTTTCTAGCCTCTTTGGATAGCGAACTAGGACCTGCTGATCTCACCACAGCCGACAAGATTGAAACTAAAACCGCTGATTATCTCTTGATCGATCGGATGACACTCCAAACACCTGACTATCAAAGGATATTAGTCAAAGATTTATCACTTAAACTAGCACCAGGGCAAGGTCTACTAGTCAGAGGACCTAGCGGTTGTGGCAAGAGTTCATTACTCCGTGCAATCGTCGGACTATGGGATGCAGGTACTGGGACAATTTCAAGACCACCACTCGATCAGATGCTGTTTTTACCACAAAAGCCCTACATGGTACTAGGGACACTTCGGGATCAATTACTATACCCAAATACAGATCTGAACGTTGACGATTTACAGCTTCAACAAGTCTTAATTCTGGTTAACTTAGCTGATCTGGCTCAAAGACACAGTGGTTTTGACTCCGAACAAAATTGGGCAGAGGTGCTGTCTTTAGGTGAACAACAACGGCTAATTTTTGCCCGCCTGCTAATTCAAAAGCCTAACTATGCGATCTTAGACGAAGCTACCAGTGCCCTAGACACCAAAAATGAACAACTCTTGTATCAGCAGTTGCAAGCCTCTGGTACAACATTCTTGAGCGTTGGGCACCGAGACAGCCTAAGCAACTATCATCAGTCTGTCCTGGAGCTAACCCCCACAGATGGGATCGATCGTCAAGACTCTCAGAATTGGTCGTTAACGGTTGCGAATAGCTAGTCTTCGGCAACTCAAAAACAAATTCAATCCAGGGGTTGACAAAGCCGAGCGGA
>JANNBD010000180.1:0-7810 GCA_031385105.1 Chamaesiphon sp. OTE_78_metabat_374 | reverse complement strand
TGAAAAACTTAGTCCGCGCAGGCGGACTTTGCATTATCAGCAGCGGTTTTAACCGCTGGAGTTTAAGGTAAGCTAAGTACACTATCTAGATATTTGAGCCTGATGTCTGTTTCCTTCGATCGACGTGACTGTTGGATTTTTGATATGGATGGGACACTAACCCTGAGTATCCATGACTTTGACGGTATTAAAAGGATCTTAGGACTACCGATCGATCAACCGATCCTCGAAGCTCTCAATGACCTTCCGGCTGCCCAAGCCACTGAGTTACATCAACAGCTTGATGCTCTGGAGCTGGATATCGCTCACCGTGCTACAGCTCAGGTAGGTGCAAGAGAACTTTTAACTAAATTGCGATCGAGGGGCGATCGGATCGGTATTCTCACCCGTAATAGTAAATCTAATGCTGAGGCTACTTTAGCGGCTTGCGGATTGGCTGAATTTTTCCCCACAGAATTGATTCTCAGTCGCCATTGTTGCGCCCCGAAGCCAAATCCAGCCGGAATCTTACAGCTACTGTCTGGTTGGAATGCATTGCCAGATCGATCGGTGATGGTCGGAGATTATGTGTTCGATTTAGAGGCTGGACGCAGGGCGGGAAGTGCGACGATCTATCTCGATCCCACAGGAGAATTTCCGTGGCAAGATCACGCTGATTTACCGATTACCAACTTAGCCGAAATTACGGCAATACTTTAGGGATAGATGAGTGAAATAATCGAGTTAAAATAATTCAATTTTGACGTAGAGAAACCCAAATCAATTTATTTATCAAAAAAATGCTAGAGAAATTAATCCCTAGCAATATGTAAAATTACCTGCAAGCAGATGCAGCCTGAAACTCTGCTAACGATCGAGCTAGGGATTTCCAGATTGGGCTAACTTATTCTTGATGTCAGCCAGCATTCCCGCCCAGCGTGGGTCGGGTTGGAAGCTTTCAGTCGTTGGAGTGCTGGTGGAAGTATTGGCACCGCCCTGAGTCTTGTTGCCCTCTTTGCGACCACCTTTTTTACCACCGCCCCCGCCACCGCTAGCAGCGCGGCGAGGAGTACTAGTTTCACCAGGTACTTTTTTGTTCAGGGTCGGTTTCGGGACATTGCTAGGTTCTCTAGGCTCGGTAGATTCGCCACCTTCACCATCTTCGTCTTCTTGCCCTTTGGCTTTGGGTAGAGCTTTCTCGATTTTGATTGGCACCTCTTGGAACATGGCACCATTATATTTTTCGATGATTTGGTCTGCTTGTTCGTCGGTTTCGACGGTGACAAAACCAAATCCACGACATTTACCAGTCTTGCGATCCTTGATCACTTTGACCGAAATTAATTCACCTGCATCAGCAAAGACAACTTCCAGTTCTTCTCGCTCCACATCAGATTTTGGTAAGTTGCCTACGTATAAACGAATTGACATGTTGGAATTCCTCCAGACTGGAATTAAATTAGCTTGCTTGCAGGATTTCTCCAAGGGGAGTGCCTCATACTTAAACTATCACGTCTGGGTATGAGCGATCGAGGTATCTCCGATTTTCCAAAGGAAAGGCTATGCCAACGAATCCACCGTTTACACTCAATCTGCATCAAAATTCACAATGTCTCTGATTCGCAATGAAGATCGATCGAAAAAAATAAAGGTAGTAGAATTAATTTAGATCGCTTTCTTCATCAATCAATACTCGATGGACACTACTTCCCTCCTACCAATTTTAAGTACTGCTGCTTTCGGGCTACTCGTCCTCGTCACACTAGGCATCGTCATTCTCACCCTAACTGGTTGGCGCGACAGACAACGCAGAGAAGAAGATCGACGGGCAAATAGATAGGCTTTGGTACTCTAGGCTTTAGACTTTAGGCGACAGAGACTGAGATAACACAAACAACTCAATCCTGAAAATCCTAAAATCCTCTAAATCCTGATTAAAGGAAGGGGTAAGTGATTGAAACGATTAGGTTAATCCCGCAGTGGGAGTTATTGACGCAAGCAGCACAGATCGCAGCAGCATCGGGTTGGCATCTGTATCTCGTCGGTGGCGTGGTGCGGGATTTACTGTTGGCTCAAACTAGATCTGAGCATTTATCGATCACAGATATCGATCTGGTGGTAGATGGCTGTAGCCAAGTTGCCGAAGTCGGTGCAGGTGTGAAGCTAGCAGAAGCTCTCCGACAGATTTATCCAGAGGTACATCTGGACGTTCATGGGACGTTTCAGACGGCAGCGTTGGCTTGGCCTCAAGCTTCGGCGTTTGGCGCGTTGGGTATCGATATTGCCACAGCCAGAACCGAATCATACGCCTATCCTGCCGCAAATCCAGATGTATCCGCAAGTTCGATCGATCGAGACTTGTACCGCCGCGACTTTACGATCAATGCTCTAGCTTGGCGACTGACACCATCGCTAGATCCACCCTTATTAGATCTATATGGTGGATTGCTGGATTTGGAAGCCAAACAGCTCCGAGTTCTACACCCCGATAGTTTTGTTGACGACCCGACGCGAATCTTTCGGGGAGCGAGATTTGCGACACGATTAGGATTTGAATTTGAACCGCAGACAGCCGCATATATTCGGGCAGCAATTAGCAGTGGTATTTATGTCGAAACTGCTCAAGCCCACAGTCGAACGCCAGCATTACAAATTCGGCTCAAGACTGAATTAAAATATTTATTTCAAGTAAGTTATTGGCAACCAACGATCGAGTTATTAGACGATTTAGGTGCTTTGCAGTGTATTCATCCAACACTGAAATTAGATCGAGAGTTATTACAGCAACTGCGATTATTAGCTAGATGTCTAGTTAAATTCGATCTAGAGCGATCGATCGAGCAGTGGCAATTACGACTAGAATTAATGATTGCCTACATCGATCATAGCTATCGATCGACAGTAGCCCAGAATCTCCAATTATCACCCGATCGCATTGAGCGATTAGCAAATTTAGATCGGGCACAAATTGATATTATTTCATCACTATCAAATTTTCAGCCAATCAGCCAAGTAGTTCAATTGCTACAGCAGTATGATGTAGAGACATTAATTCTAATTGCCGTACGGTGTCGAAAATTACCAATTCGCCGTCAGATTTGGCAATACCTAACAGTTTGGTCAAAGATTCAACCAATTTTAAATGGTAAGGATTTACAAAAATTGGGATACAAACCAGGGCCACAATACCGACAGATGTTGGACGATCTATTAATGGCAACTCTCGATCGATTAGTACTCGATCGATCTACTGCGGAAGAATTTATTCACAGCAAATTCCCATCCTAACGACCCAATTCTCAATTCTCAATTCTCAATTAATTTAATCTAGCCGTAAGCCATTTCCCAGTCATCTGCACGAGTCAATCTAATTTGAGCTAACGCCACAATTGTGGGAATAATCCGCCCGTAATTAGTTGAAATCGATCGCCAACCCAGATCTGCAAAAAACCAGCCCCACATTGCTGGCCCCAAAACTGCAAACACACCACGTACAGCCACCTGCTGAGTCGCAGACATCATCATGCCTCGCTTTGCCATGTACAGCGCGATATAACTCTGGAGCTGGCTACTAGCAGCAATTCCACCCCTAATTAGGGTTTGCTTGGTGATCTCATAGCTAGCAAAGTGGAAGGCAAATTGACGAGCGATTTGATGTAAAACTAGTGGTTTGAGGACGGCATTAATGGCGATCGCACCACTACCCTTTAGAATTAGTTTGATCGGATCGTGCTGAATATGTGCGGGTAATGGCTGATCGAACTTAGTCTTCGCCAGAGATTTCTGGACTCTGACTGTCAGTGCATTGCGATCGCCAGTGGGTAATTTGTACCAGCTTTTGCCCATCAAGTGCAAGAAGACTTCGGATTCTAAATCTGTGGTGCTGAGTTGATTGGAATAATTAATTTTGAGATAGCGACAAACCTGGATCAATGTTTGGCGGTAGCTAACACCCTGCGTCCGACCTTGTAGCACCGTTACGCCATCTGCGGCTAAGAATCGAAACCGATCCTCGATCGAATCCAGCCAATCAGCCCGATCTTGACTTTGAATCTCGACCAAATCTGGGGTCCGTACATAGTCTATGGGGTTGAACTTGCGGCTAAAAAGAATGCCTGTCAATTGCTGCAATTCATCTTCTGTAGCCAATTCCAACGCCGTTCTCAACTCATCCAAAGTAACTTCCTCCCACGATCTCGCGGCCGATCTTGTCACCCTATAGTGTAGCTCACGATCGAAAAAACATTCGTTAATCCCCTGAATGATTAGGCTGACTTGTTAAAATTAACTAGGTATGTAGTTGTAACTTCAATTGCTAGCATAATTTTAGGTCAATCATGAAAGGTGGCAAACAGCGTCGCACTGAACTCAAGGCGAAGAAGCAAGCGCGGATCGAGAAACTGAAGACGAAACAGGTGATTCAGCCTGTAACAGCAGCATGGGCAGCAGAGAAAGGTTGGATTCCGATCGTTGGCGTAGCCTACCGTAGGTAATCGAACAGCTCTTACGCCTCACAATAGTCATGATGAACCTGATTTTGTGCAGCTTGGCTACTATTTCGATCGACCATTTGATTGTGTTGGTTGTAATAGTTCCGAAATATGGACAGCCGCACAGCAAAAGTGGTGGTATGAAGAAGCCAAGGGCAACTTGTTTAGTACTGCCAAGTTTTGTCGTCCTTGCCGCCAAAAAGACCAAGATCGGCGTGCGGAAGCTCGCCGCATTCATGTAGAAGGTATTGCAAATAAAATAAACGGGAATAGAAAATCAGGATAACTACTGCACCCGCATTTATCCTAAGTTATGCCCATTGCTAATCCCGCAAGATAACCAGTCGTCCAGGCACTTTGAAAATTAAATCCCCCCGTCACTCCATCGATATCGAGGATTTCTCCGGCAAAATATAAGCCTGGACAAATTTTACTTTCCATCGTTTTGAAGTCCACCGATTTGAGATCGACACCGCCACAGGTAACGAATTCTTCCTTGAACGCGCCTTTGCCTGTAATTTGATATTCACCCCGATTTAACTCTTGAATCAGCTTGTCGAGAGTTTTATTTGCCAATCCTGCCCACCTGTCAGTTGATTGGATGCCGATAAAATTAGTTAACGATTCCCATAGGCGATGGGGAATCGGCACGGGGCAACTATTTTGGATAGTTTTCTGGGGGAGCTGGGACTTGACGGCTAGAATCAGCTCCCGTAATTTGTCCGCGCGATAATCTGGGAGCCAGTCAATAATTAGAGTTGTATTGTACCGAGATTCAGCAATAAACCTCGCGCCCCAAGCAGATAATTTCAGCACCGCAGGGCCACTTACACCCCAATGGGTAATCAATAACGCACCTGATTGAGTCAAAGCATTTTTACCTGTGGCGGCTAGTTTAACTGTGGCGGATTTGACGCTGACTCCCGCTAGGTTTGCCAGCCGCCCATCGGGAATATTAAAGGTAAATAGGGATGGTACGGGCGTTAAGATCGGATGCCCTAATTTTTGCGCCCATTTGTGGGCACTAGGATTACTCCCTGTCGCCAGTAATACTCGATCGGCTGTGAGAATCTGTTCAGATTTGAGCTGGACAGCCCATCCCCCTGACTCTTGAGGCATGATATCAGCGACAGCTTCCCCCGTCCAAATTTTGACTCCAGCGGCTGCCGCAGCGTCCATCAGACACCTGACGATCGTCTCTGAATCGTCAGTAGTTGGAAACATTCGCCCATCAGCTTCGGTTTTGAGTCGGACACCGCGATCGGCATACCAATTTACTGTATCTTGGGGCTGAAAGCGGGTAAAAGCACCCCGTAAAGCCTTGTTGCCACGGGGATAGTACTGAATCAACTGAAGTGGATCGAAGCAGGCGTGAGTGACGTTACAGCGACCACCACCGGAAATTTTGACTTTGCCAAGTGGATACTTGCCAGCCTCAATCAGGGTGACTTGAGTATGAGGATAGGTCTGGGCGCAAGTAATCGCCGCGAAAAATCCCGCCGCGCCGCCGCCGATGATGATGATTTTGGACACAGTGGGGAGAGTTGGGAGGATCTGTAGGGGCGGGTGTATGGTGTCAATGACGGGTGAACTAAAAATCTCATTCAAACCCGCCCAACCTCACCAATAATGTTTGATGATTTCTTTTGTGGTGGTGCGTTATGCTGTCGCAGTAACGCACCCTACGATCTAAAGCCTAATCCTTACCCATGAGCACGAGGATCATCATTACTCTTCACAACTACCTTTGGCGTGAATTTAGAGACTTCGCCAGTGGCGGCGGTGTCTGAGACATCTACTCCAGCGATGAGATCGGTGAGTTTTGATTCGAGGATTTGGCGGGGCTGTTCGCCGATCGCTTGGGCTAAAACCTTGCCCTGGCTGTCAAAGAAGACAAAATGCGGAATCCCATCAACACGGTATTTTGTGACTTCTGGGAGCCATTTGGTGTTGTCTACGTTGAGCATTGAAAAGTTGACTCGATCGCCAAATTGGGACTTGACTGCGGCTAGATCGGATGCCATTGCCTGACAACTGGTACACCAATTGGCATAGAATTCCATCAGGGTGGGCTTGTTATTGGTGAGGGCAAGATCGATCGGGGTGGCTCGATTGGCTTGAGTTTCCAGGCTGTCGGTAAAGTTTTGGGCACGAATACCGAGGACGAGGGCGATGACTAAGGCGATGGCAATGATGACGATCGTAAAATTACGCATCCGTTGCGGAGCAGAACTAGATTGCATATTGGTGAGAAGTTGGGATTAACCTTTAATTATGCGTTCAAATATAGTCTTCAAGATCAATATATCGCGCAGTTCACGGGTAGGGCAAAATTTGATCGGCTTATTTTGATATTACAGATCGAATAGTTTCTCAAATCGGATGTTAAACTATCAACTGTCAACTCTTAACTGTCAACTGATTTACAGATGTTGTCAATCCCGACTTTCCCCGAATCCCGTCACGAAATATTGCAATCGTTAGCTGATTATAGCGATCGAGAGCTAGTTCGTCTACATCAGTTACATCCCGAACAGGGCAAATTTTTTGCAGCGTTATTCTATCGCTATGGTGAGATCGTCTATAGTGTGGTTCAACATGCGGTGGAGTTCCAAGCTCAGGCTGATTATCTGTTTGCAATTTCCTGGCGACAGATCTTTACAGAGCTTGAGCACGTCGAGTTGTCTCCAGATCAAACCTCGACTAATTGGCAAAACTGGTTGATCGATACTACGGGTAGTAAAATTTCCCACACCGATGTGCCACCACCAGCTCAAATTCGGTACGTGCTGAACGTCGCACCACCGCCATTGTGGTGTTATCTCGATCGGGGACTCGATCGATTGTCACCTCGATCGCGTTTAATAGTCGTGATGACCCAAAATTTTAAGTGGGATCAGCAACGAATCTCGGCTTATCTTCAAGGTGAAGGTGAGAGAGTTCCAGCGGCTGAAATTCCCACCTATTTGGCTGAAGGCTATCAGCAGTTAGAAGCTGAATTACCCCAAGATATTCGCGATATTTATCTGGTATCTGACTAAATAACTCAAGTTGCTACTTAGAACCGCCCACGATTTCTAAGTAACCTAAGTTGCTACCTACAACCTCAGCGGTTAGAAACCGCTGTCTTGTCGTTTTTTTATTCGGGGGGAACCCCCGAATAAAAACGCCGCTGCTAGTAGTGCGAAGTCCGCCTACGCGGACTAAGAAATTCAGTCCGCGTAGCGGCTCGCGCTCGTCGGGTTTCCCGACGGTTTAGCGAGACAAGACAGGCGGACTTCACAACATTAGCCACGATTTTAATCGTAGGCGTTCTATGGGTAGCAACTTGGGTTAAGTAG
>JANNBD010000131.1:0-6989 GCA_031385105.1 Chamaesiphon sp. OTE_78_metabat_374 | reverse complement strand
CAAACGCCGGATTCATCTTCGATTTGGCAGCAGCCAACAGCTCATCGTCCTTCGCGCCCAAACTTTTGCCAAGCGTCAACCGAATGAAACACCTGTAGATATTGAGCAGGCTTTTGACACAGCAAAGGAAGAAGATGGTGATTCTGGATCGAAGCTGATGCAGCAGATCCGTGCCAAGATGGTATCTGATACCGCAGATTCTACCGATGGAGTCTTACGCGATCGCGTAATTGAGGAATTGGTTGCTTATTTTGAAGCTCAAAATCAACCTGCATGTGTTGACTATCTGCTATTAAAGATGGAAGATATGTCCGCACTAGAAATCGAGAAAACCCTCGGATTGACCACAAGAGAGCGGGATTATCTCCAACAAAAATTCAAATATCACATCGAAAAGTTTGCGCGAGTTTCTAATTGGGAAATAGTCCATCAGTGGCTAGGGGCGGAACTCGGTCATAAATTAGGTTTAACAGATCGCCAGTGGGAAGTATTTGCAGCTCAACTATCGATCGAGCAGCAGTCATTTATGAATCTCAAACAAGCTCACCACAGTGATAAGTCCATAATGGACACGCTCCGGTTGACGGAGAAGAAATTCAAACTACGTTGGTCAGAATTGCTACAGTTAGCAGCACAAATTCGGAATCAGTAACTTAGTGGTTTAACAGTTTAAAAAATCTCTATCTTCAGCCGGAGATAGAGATTTTTAATATTTATTTTATTAACTCAACTCCCCGCTTACAGGCAAAAGTATCGCGGGGTGCGATCGATCTTTTGGGGTTTGTCTTTCAGTATCCACTGATCCAGAACTAGGCTACACTCTAAAACATATGGAAGATTCTAGGTTATCTGATGAGCTATCAAAATATTATTACAATCGAGCCAGGTAAGCGAGGCGGAAAACCTTGCATTAGAAGGATGCGAATCACCGTATACGATGTTTTGGGATGGCTGGCTGCGGGAATGTCTCAGGCAGAAATTATCGATGATTTTCCAGAATTGACAGCGGCTGATATCAAAGCTTGCCTAGAATTTGTGGCAGATAGAGAACGTCGTTTAGTGGCTGTGGTGGGTGCAGATTGAAACTACTATTCGACCAAAACTTGAGTCGGAAGCTAGTTAATCGTTTGTCCGACATTTTTCCCGAATCAAGCCATGTTCAGTTTCAAGGATTGAGTGAAGCTGATGACAGTGAGATTTGGGAGTTTGCTAAAACAATGGTTTTTGCATGGTTACTCAGGATGTTGATTTTGCGGATCGTAGTCGTTTGCATGGTTCCCCACCAAAAGTAATTTGGTTGAGATGTGGGAATGCCCCCACTACAGAAGTAGAGAGAATTATTCGTGCTGGAGTAGAAGCAATTCAAGCACTGATTGACAGTGATGAAATCGATTGTCTCGAACTATACTAAGTAAAAAATCCCCATCTCTAACATAGAGATGGGGATTTTTAAAACTTACTTAACTAACTCTAATCCCCGCTTACATAAAGCCTCAGCAGTGATGCCATTAAATGCCATCAATTGACCCGCAGTAGCAGTAGTTTCGCCGCGCTTCCAGGCGAAAGTATCGCGAGGCGAGTTTGATCGCAACATCACAGGTTCTAACATCGCAGGTGCGCCACCTGTCACACCGATTAATGCACTGCCACCGAAGATTTCGGCAAACTTAGCGTCGGAAAGGAAGCCACCGTCTGGTTCGCTACAGGTATCCCAGGCGACATCGCTAGGGCGATAGAGACGACGGGGGTTGATAATCGAGACGATTTTTGATCCGATGCCTTCGGTTTTTAAAAATGCAGCGGCTTCAAACGCTGGTGCTAGCGTCATGTCACCGATAACTGCAAAGACTACTTGCTTGTCTCCAGGGGTGTCTTGCAATACTACCGCGCCATCTTCCAAACCTTGCCGAGTTTGGGCGAAGGTGGTGCGAAAGGGTAGGGGTGATATGCTGGCGGTGATGACTACGCCTTTATTTTGGGTAGTTAATGCCCAGTCGTAGCAGACTTGGATACTATTGGCATCGGGTGGGAAGACTGGGAAAACGTTGCCATTCCGCATCATCGAGGCGAAGTAGGCTTCGATTTCGGGGCGTTGGTGCGTCCAGCCGTTGCGCCCCTGTTCGAGTGCGCCTGCGGTGTAGAGGGTGATGGTGGAAGGAGTGGGGCGGCGGAGTTCTGCCATTGCTTGAGTGACGGTTTGCCAGATGGGTAAACCGTTGATGGCGAAGGATTCATATGAACACCAGAGGGTACGCGCACCCATCAGGCTGAGTCCCGCTGCTAATCCAGCACAAGCATCTTCGCTCAATGGTTCGTATACTTGCCCGTCTGGTGCTTGGAAGTATAAATCGTCAGTGGTGGGGTGGATGATTTTCAGGGCTTGGTTGATATTGGCAATCCCTGAAGCTTCGTTACCATCGGCGTTACTGACGATGAAGTTTTTATCTGTTTGTCCAACGTAGCCGACTAATCGCCCCATTGCGGTGGTGGATACTTTGGCTTCGCCGATGGCATATTCTTCGAGGGGGAGAGTGCCGAGGTTTGGTACTGGCAAAACTGATTCGGTGACGGCTACTTTGGAGGAGGAACCGCCGCCAGCGCGTTCGCAGTTAGTGCGGACTAATTCCCAGGCTTGGAGATGGAGGGCGCGAGTTTTTAAGCCAGTGATAATATCGGCATTATCGAGAGTGTGATGAGCGTAAAGGTTATGGGATTTGGAACCTGTGGCGTGAACTCCTGCACCTTTGAGTTGTTTAATAATAAAGACGGTTAATTTCCCACTCATTGCAGATTTCGCGGCTTTATCCACACCAGCTAAGATTGCTTGAGTAAAGGCTAGGCGTTGCTCGATCGAGAATAATGTACTATCGACATATTCGCCCGTCTGATTCTTATCGTCGAAATCCTTAGCATTAACCAGAATTATTTCATCAAAACCATTGCCTGTCCAATAACTGAGCATCTCCTGATTAGTCTTGGTAGACACCATACTATGATGCTCTTGAGAGTAACCATTCCACACCAAGACAGGTAAGAAATTGGTAACTTTCGGGAACGCAGTATGGAAATGTTGAATCGCGCTGATAATATACGGCTCACCCAAACCACCATCGCCAACAGTGAAGGGGAATAATTTATCCCCGTGCAATTTCGCCGCAGACATGGCGAAATGTTGACCTTGACCGAGTGGCCCCGCTGGAGCGAGAATACCAGGTATAAAGCCAGACAAGTGCCCAATCAGTCCATCTTTTTCACGGAACTTGTCCCGCAACTGCTGCACGGTATCAATTCCCATCGCTTCTAAGGATCGATCAAGAAACATGGCACTATAGAATCCAGGTGCATGATGTCCGACTTCGGTCAAAATATTCTTATGTCCGAGCATCACCAATGAGGCATAGACTTCCGCTTGACTGGCAAATCCACCTGGATGTCCAGATGCTTTACTAGCACAGACTTGAAGCGTCAAATAGCGGAGTGCGTCAGCATAGAGCAATGTTTGAAAAGCAGCGGTGGGATTGCTAGAATCAGTGATTCCCGTTTGCCCAGCAGCGATAACTGGTGTACTTCCATGCGTCTCAAATCCTGGGAGCAATTCCCCAAAATACTGAATTCCCTCGGCAAAAGTTGGAGTCTGAATCGCAGTAGTCATAAATAATAGCTTTAAATATCCGATCGATCTCTATTATCCGATGTCTGCGCCCCTTGTAGATGAGAGTTATAATTGACGTGTTGAATTCACAGCTTAATTCAATGTCAGAGCTAATCAAGCAGAAAGAGCAGATCGACTTGCAACGGATTAACTATGACAAAGTATCATCTAGCCAAAATTATTGAAGGCTACTCACGCGGGAATTTTTTGATGTCTGAGGATGAAGAAGATCTTCAGTGGTATTCTAGCAGCGAACATGCGCTGATACCCCTCGACGATCGCTTTCGCTACCCTACATCCCTCCGCAGGGTGATTAATCAAAATCGCTTTTCAGTGCGGATTAATAGCGATTTTCATGCGGTTGTGGCTGGTTGTGCTGATCGAGAGAGTACTTGGATTTCTGCCGAGCTGCAAGAAATCTACTGGGAACTATACCAAGCAGGTTGGGCATATAGTTTTGAAACCTGGCAGGGAAATGAGCTAGCGGGTGGAGTATTGGGGATTGCGATTGGCAGTGCTTTTATTGGGGAATCAATGTTTTTTCATATTCCCGAAGGCTCCAAGGTGGCAATGGTAAAATTAGTCCAACACTTGCGCCAGCAGAACTTTACTCTATTCGATGCTCAGATGACCAATCCCCATCTCGAACGGTTTGGTTCATATACGATCGAATCCCAACCATATCAAGATCTGCTAGAAAAGGCAGTGCACCAGAAGTGTCAGTTTTAGGGGGAGACTGGAGAAGTGCATTGGTTGCTAAACCACTAAACCACTATTCACTAAACCACTAATTCCTAACCTGTCCGAAGCTGTTGACGATCGCGGGAATGAAGTAGTAGGCTGACCTTACCAAGTAGCTCATCGATCGAAAAGGGTTTAGCGAGTAAATCATCAGCACCACACTCTAGCCCAAAAACAGCTTGCGCTGGATCGAGTGCAGTGTAAAGCAGGATGGGAGTGTTGTCCCAAGCTGAATTACTTCTAATTCGTTTGGTCATTTCATAGCCATCAATGCGGGGCATATTAATGTCCAAAATAATCAAATCTGGCGGCATCAACTCCATGATTTGGAGTGCCACTAACCCATCAGTATGGGAGATTGTCTGATATCCGGCAGCGGAGAGAATTGCTTCCGTAATTGACAAAATTTCTGGAGCGTCATCAACGATCGATATTCTATTGGTGCTCGACCTTCCACCAGTAGCAACTGCTTTCATTTATCAAAATTTTTTTTCAAAAGGATCGGGGCTAATATAATGTAATATCATAGCTGACGAGATCCAGGTTGAATTAATCTTGACCTAATTATTACAGATTTGATTATTACCGTCTGTCACTCACTATTCTCTGCTGGAGCAACAACCTCAACAACTATTTGAATATGCTGGAATTAGTTTCTTCTGGATTGGTGGGCATGTGGCTAAATGTTAGTGGTGTAAATACCAAGGGGATGGCTCCTGCTCAAGCGGTTACTTGGCAAGGACTATCGTGGGTTAATCCACCGACTCCAGTAGAGACAAAGATCGAGAAAACCATTGATCAATATTTGCAAACGCTTAAGGCTCAAGGATTGGATCCTCAGCAACAGGCAGTTTGGCTCCGTACCGATAGTACAATGCTGATCGATCGAAATGGGACAATTCCAGTTTCAGCGGCATCTCTGACCAAAACAGCCACCTCTCTGGCAGCAATCACCACCTGGGGCTTGGACAAAAAGTTTGACACGATCGTCAGTGCCAATGGAAAGATTAATCAGGGCACATTAGTAGGTGATTTGGTGATTCAAGGTGGTGGCGATCCTCTATTTGTATGGGAAGATGCGATCGCTCTAGCTCAGAGTTTAAATCAACTGGGGATTAGTCGGGTTAGTGGCAATCTGGTGGTGGTGGATAAGTTCCACATGAACTATCAAGTAGATCCGCAAAAATCAGGCGGATTTCTCAAGCAAGCTCTGACGGGAATTAACCTGCCACCTGCATTACTCAATACCGAACTCAAAGACGTAAATATCGTCAAGTTGCCCACAGCACCAACCGCAAAGACAACCAAACTACCCCAAGTCGCAATTTCTGGCACAGTCGTCGTCACCAGCGCAGCTCCAGTCGGAATCACGCCACTAATTCGCCATCAATCACTCCCGCTAATTGACATCGTGCGGCAGATGAATATCTATAGTAATAATGAAATTGCTCAAATCCTTGCTGATAGCGTCGGCGGAGCGGAGCAAGTGATGAAAATTGTTTCAACTACAGCCAAGTTTCCACCTGCTGAAATTCAGTTAATCAACGGCTCTGGCTTGGGAGTCGAAAATCGCTTATCCCCCCGCGCTATTTCTCAGATCTTCCGTACCCTCCAGCAAAATCTCCAACCCGCCAACCTCAATCTTGCCGACATTTTTCCCGTCGCTGGAGCTGAATATGTCGGTACTCTCAAAGATCGACGTTTGCCTGTAGGCACCACGATGAAAACAGGTACTCTGAATGAGGTTAGCGCGTTGGGTGGTGTATTTCCTACCCGCGATCGAGGATTGGTGTGGTTTGTGATCCTCAACAAAGGTAGCCAAATCGCCAAACTCCGCCAACAGCAAGACACTCTGCTCCAAGCTCTCGTCAACGAGTGGGGACAAGTAACACCCACTCCGCTAGTTGTCACCAAACACAACCGCCCGCCCGCCTATTTTGGAGATCCAGCTCGGAATGTTGCGATTGTACCCAAACCTTGACGTTCAACCCTGAATTATGTCGAAATGAAAGTGAAGTTGAAAGCAAACTGATCGTTCATTACTTGCTCCCAAAACTAGGTTACTCTCCCGATACATGGCATCAGGAGGTAAAGTTCGGCAAGATTAGATTGGATTTCCTGGCTTTTACTCAAAAATTGCCCTTGACATCAAGCCCTCGATCTTCAGTGGGTTTAGTAATCGAAGCCAAGAGTCCACGTCGGAATTTAGATAAGCACGTTGCTCAACTTCGCAACTATTTAACTAGCTTAGATATTGCTTACGGATTGTTGACAAATGGCAAAGAATTAAGAATTTATTATCAATCTCTAGGTAAATTACAATTAATATTTAGATGTACTGGGAAAGATATTGACGATCGATTACCAGATATAATTCAATTAATTGGTCGTGATTTTATCAAAGAAAGGCTACAACCGCCAGAATCATTACCACAAATCACACTTACTCCTATTGTTGCTAAATCTTGCAGGACACTATCGATGAAAACTATTGCTATCTATCATAATAAAGGCGGTGTTGGTAAAACGACAGTCTCGACTAATCTAGCTGCTGCGATGAGCAAAAAAGGCTATCGGGTGCTACTAATTGATATCG
>JANNBD010000126.1:0-1629 GCA_031385105.1 Chamaesiphon sp. OTE_78_metabat_374 | reverse complement strand
GATCTGGGCTTTGACCACCCACACCGCGTAGTTGTCCAGTCCAGTGGCATCCAGACGTGCAACTGCAATATTTAGAGAAGGACGTTCATCCACAGATAGACACTAGAGAAGAGGGATCGAGCAGAGTGAAATAATTTGGATTAATAAATGTCATTATCCGTGATTTTGCCCCAAAGTCGCTATACTTGCCTTATGTAGTCGATCTCCAACTATTTAGCATTATGGGATTGATTGAATTACCGCTGCTCTTAGGTTTTGGAGTGGCAATAGCAGTATTTATTTCTATATCGAATCAACAAAAACGACTAGAGTCAGCTTTTTATCAGTTACTCCGACAGCAGGATAGTTGTATCTCGCTGATTCAGTTGATGGCAATTTCCCAAGTTAGTAGCCAAGCTGCCAAAGACTTTCTCGATCGACAAATTCGATTGCTAGACGGCATTCCAGAAGTTGAAGAAGATGGCGATACTTTTTATCGGTTCCCCAAGTTGCGGCTACCAGACTTGCTCGTGGATGATGGATGGTGATTTAGTTGAGAGTTGAGAGCGAAAAGTGCGGTCTTGGGGTTTCCCCGTCTTACCTCACCTTTTTTGACGGGGAACCCGTCCAAAAGGTGAGCCGCAAGTAGAGCACCTTTTCAAGACAGTTGAGAGTTGATAGCTACAGGGTTAAAGTGAGCCAAAGTGGTGCGAATTGAAATAGTGAGACACTTGATGGTACGGGGATTGGGCGAAAATTAAGGAATGTAATGTTTTCAGGCTAGGGTCAGAAGTCGATACCGGATCGAGACTATGATGAGGAAAATTGTAAAGTTTCGTAAGAAGATAACTTTAAACATATGCCACTTCCATTATTAGAATACGCTCCATCGAGTCAGAATACTCGGGTCAAAGGCTATGAAGTAGCTGGAGACGAGCAACCAAGAGTATTTTCCACTGATAATTTGTTGTCCTCCGGTCAGATTTCTGACCTAATTGAGTCTGCTTACCGTCAGATCTTCTTTCATGCTTTTGCATCCGATCGAGAAAAATTCCTCGAATCTCAACTGCGAAGCGGTCAAATCACCGTCCGCGACTTCATCCGTGGCTTGTGCTTATCCAATACTTTTACCAATAGTTTTTACAACCTCAACAGCAACTACAAATTCGTCACCCACTGTATCCAGAAGGTGCTAGGACGCGACGTATACAGCGAAGCTGAGAAAATTGCTTGGTCGATCGTCATCGGCACCAAAGGTCGTGCAGGCTTCATCAACGACCTCCTCAATAGTGACGAATATCTAGAGAATTTCGGCGATAGTATCGTCCCATTCCAACGTCGTCGGGTATTACCTTCTGGTGCGAGTGCATTACCTTTTAATATTCAATCTCCTCGCTATGATGAATATTATCGCGGGAAATTAGGCTTCCCCAAAATTTCTTGGAATGTTACACCACGGAGTTCTCAGCCTGTCGCTCAAAAACCCAAAGCAGGCGATCCTGCGGTGTTTGTGGATATGGTACAAAGTCTCGGTTATCTGGGCAATCCACCTCAATCGATTTCCGCTCTAAATCTAGATTATCAAAATCTAGTACCTCGTCGCTAGATTAGGGGTTAGGGATTAGGTGTTAGGCTTTAGGTGTTAAGTGT
>JANNBD010000114.1:0-4361 GCA_031385105.1 Chamaesiphon sp. OTE_78_metabat_374 | reverse complement strand
GGCTCATGGTGCAAAGTCCGCCTTCGCGGACGGATATCTTAGTCCGCGAAGGCGGACTTTGTATCACTAGCAGCGGTTTTAACCGCTGAAGTTATAGGTAGCTTTTCCATCCTAATCAATCGCACAAAATAACGTCAGAGGATTACTATGCCAATTCAAGCTAGACCTGAAATAACGATTATCGAGCTAATTGCACCGTTAGTAGTGGCTCTAATTTTTATTACCCTCTGCTCTTTATTTAAAGAGCCAAATCGCCAAAATTTCAGTGCCCTGATGATTGCTGGAGCTGGAGCCGCGTATCTTAATGGTGGCTTACTGGGCTGGGAATTTGCCTTCTGTAATGTGATGACTGGTGTTGCCTACTTTGGATTGAAGGATTACCGATTTATCGGGATTGGCTGGCTACTGCATACCGCATGGGATATAGTCCATCACTTATACGGCACTCCTATCGTGCCATTTGCGCCACTGTCGTCGTTTGGGTGCGCGATTTCTGATCCGATATTTGCATTATGGTATTTCCGAGGCGCACCTTCGATCTTTACCTGGTTTGGCAGGACACAGAAAACTTAAAGCAACGATCTTCATCTTCCAAAAAGCGATCGATCCTACCTTCAACGTAAATTCTCAATCTCTATTCACAAACTGGAGCAAGCCCGATGTCACCTGAATGTTTTGAACTTTCACTCGAACAACAATTTACTGTCAAAGCAGTGGAATTAAGTACTCAAAATCTGTCCCTCGATCGAATGCGCGAACTTTTAATCGAAATGTCTAAACAACTAATCGTCAAAGATAACGTTCTGCGTCATCTGATCAAAAATGGCATTTAGGTAATAAATCAAGTCTCGATACTTGGCTCGGCTCAAAACTGGAGTTTTTATGCCTCAATCCAATCTGCCCAAAGTAATCGAATTTCTGCAAATATCCTGACCTACAAAATATTGGAAACCGTGCATGACTCATTTTGGCATCATCTGTCCCGCCCTCACCGGACATCTCAATCCCATGACTACCCTGGGATACGAACTACAACGGCGCGGTCATCGCGTGACCCTATTTGGCATTCTCGACGCTCGACCTCAAACCCTAGCTGCTGGACTGGAATTTTGGGCGATGGGTGAAACCGAGTTTCCCGCTGGAGCTTCAGCAGCGGCTAATACCAAGTTGGGAGAGTTGAGTGGTATAGCTGCCTTTAAACAGATTGTGATCATGTTTCAGCAATCGACAGCTATGCTCCTGGACGAGGCTCCGCAAGCGATCTCCGCCGCAGGGATTGAGGTATTACTAATCGATCAAACTTCGTCTGGTGGTAGTACGGTGGCAGATTTTTTGAAGCTGCCCTTTATTACCGTGTGTTGTGCGTTGATGCTCAATCTCGAAGTAGGTATCCCGCCGTTTAATACAGCTTGGGCTTATAGCCCTGCTTGGTGGGCAAAACTTCGCAACCACTTCAGCTATCAGCTCATGGCGCGGATCATTCAACCTATTCTCAAAACAGTAGCCGATCGTCGTCAACAATGGAACTTGCCCCCACACATTCATCCCAACGATCCTTTTTCTAAACTGGCTCAAATCTGCCAACAGCCTTCTGAGTTTGAGTTCCCTCGCCAGCAATTATCCCCATGTTTTCATTTCACTGGGCCTTATTCTCGTCCCGATAGTCGCGAACCTGCTGATTTCCCGTTTGAAAAGCTGACCGGACAGCCACTGATTTACGCCTCAATGGGCACTCTCCAAAACCAATTGAGCGGGGTGTTCAAAAATATTGCCCAGGCGTGTGTGGGGTTAGATGCTCAATTAGTGATTGCCCTCGGTGGCGGCAGTAATCCAGCATCCTTGCCAGATTTACCTGGTTCTCCTCTAGTGGTGGGCTATGCGCCGCAGTTGGAATTACTACAAAGAGCTACTCTGACCATCACTCACGCGGGGATGAATACTGCTTTGGAATCCTTGAGTAATGGGGTGCCGATGGTGGCGATTCCCATTGCCAACGACCAACCAGGGGTGGCAGCGCGAATCGCTTGGACGGGGACAGGGGAGATGGTAAGCCTCGCCAAATCAGGTAGCCCGAGACTACGGGCGGCAGTGAAGCGGGTGTTAACGGAAGACTCTTACAAACAGAATGCCATGAAGTTACAAGCAGCGATCCGCCATGCTGGGGGAGTGAGCCGAGCGGCTGACATTGTGGAACAGGTAGCGCAGACAGGTCAACCAGTAGATCGAGATTAGTTGTTGCTACTTTTGGCAGATTGAGCTAACAAGCCATGCTTGGGTGCAAATATCATCGCAACTATGAATAAGAGGGTTTGGACAACTACAATGCAGCCACCCGTAGAACCGTCAATGTGATAACTGACGTAGGTGCCGATCACACTTGAAAATACACCACTTGCCATCGCAATTAGCGTCATATGGTCGAAATTATCGCTTAATAAATATGCAGTTGCACCTGGAGTTACTAGCATGGCAACAACTAAAATAATTCCGACGGTTTGCAGTCCAGCTACAGCGGTTAGAGAGAGTAATGAGAGTAAAACATAGTAGAGAAAAGTTGTATTTAGACCGATCGATCGAGCATGGGTAGAATCAAAGCAAAATAAGATTAAATCCTTACGCATGACTGCCAGAGTTGCTAGGGTAATCACACTAATAATCACAGTTTGGACAATATCATCATTAGAAATACCCAGCACATTTCCAAATAGAATGTGCGTGAGATCGATCTCACTTTTTACTTTAGAGATTAAGACTAAACCCAAGGCAAAGAAACCAGTAAATACTAAACCAATCACTGTATCTTCTTTGATTCTAGTTTGCGCTTTCACAAATCCGATCGCAATCACCGAACCCACGCCAAAGGCAAATGCACCGATTGCTAGCGGAATATTCAGGATGTAAGCAATTACCACTCCAGGCATCACGGCATGAGAAACAGCATCACCCATTAATGCCCAACCTTTTAGAGTCATGTAGCAAGAAAGAGCCGAACAGACAACTCCGACTAGGGCACTAACCAAAATTGCCTTCACCATGAATTCATGCTGTAAAGGTGCGACAAACCACTGAATAATATCCATTTAGATTAATTGATAGTTGATAATTGATAGCTAATATAGCGATCCTATTTGATTTCCGAATTTTTTAGTACTGCTACACTAATATTTTTTAACCGCAGAGCCACAGAGAACGCAGAGGAAGAAAAGCCAGGATAGCTTCTCAAATAGGATTGCTATATTACTAAATCAGAATGAGAGTTAGATAACTGATTTTATCAGTAGGCTACTTAGCTTCGGCAATCTTCCTGAGTCAGAAGATTTTTTGCTAGTGACAAATCGCTGATTGAACCGCCAAATGTTCGTGATAGATTTTCTTCGGTAAATACGTCAGCGGTATTACCATAAGCCAGAATTGTTCGGTTAATTAATACTACCTGATCGCAAAAAGTTTTAATCGAAGCTAAATCGTGGGTAGAAATCAAAATTGTATACCCCTTCTGACGCAACTCCATTAGGAGATTAATCATCATTTTCTCAGTCTTGACATCTACTCCCGCAAATGGTTCATCAAGTAGCAGAACTGTGCTTTCTTGTGCCAATGCTCGTGCAAAGAAAGTCCGCTTCTTTTGTCCTCCTGATAGCTCACCAATTTGGCGATCTTGCATCTGCCACATTTCTACTCGCTCTAGACTTTCTTGGACGATACTCTTATCATGAGTTTTCGGGATGCGGAGTAGATTCATATAGCCATAGCGTCCCATCATCACCACATCATGAACGCTGACTGGAAAATTCCAATCTACTTCTTCCGACTGCGGTACATAAGCAACCAGATTCTTTTTTTGAACCTGACGAATTGGTAATCTATTAATTAAGATTCGTCCGCCAACAGGTTTTACAAATCCCATAATCGCCTTAAATAAGGTCGATTTTCCAGCACCATTCATCCCAATTAAACCACAAATAGTTCCCGATTCGAGTTGGAGGGAGGCACTTTTTAATGCAACTTTGCCATGATAGGCAACTGTCACATTTTCAATATCAATACTAATCTCGCTCATGGGTTAAAAATATTGTACATCTAAATTTACTTATTACTTATTACTTATTCTGCAAGCCTTTAATTAAAGTGTTGACATTATATTCAAGCAATTTAAGATAGGTTGATGCAGGACCATCCGCAGGAGATAATGAATCGACATAAAACACACCTGCGAATTTTGCACCCGACTCTTTTGCGACCTGAAGCTGTGCTTTATTATTAACAGTACTCTCACAAAATATTGCAGGAATTTTGTTCGCTTTTACAGTATTAATTACTTTTTCGACTTGTTTTGGTGTGGCTTGCTGTTCGGCATTAAC
>JANNBD010000090.1:0-10482 GCA_031385105.1 Chamaesiphon sp. OTE_78_metabat_374 | reverse complement strand
GTCCGCCTGCGCGGACTAATAAATTCAGTCCGCGCAGGCGGACTTTGCATTACGAGCAGCGGTTTTAACCGCTGGAGTTGTAGGTAGCAACTTGGGTTAAATTACCCGTAGGGTAGTGAATTGGTTAGGATATAGGGATGTCAACGATATCTTCAAAGTTGATAAATTATCTCTACTATTTCTAGTCTATTAGCGTGAAACTTACTTTTATCGGTTTAAATAGTTGGTTACTGAATGTTGATGGATTGCAGATCTTAATCGATCCGTGGCTGGTAGATGCGATCGTATTTTATGGTTCGCCGTGGATGTTTGAAGCGAAACACGTCACGCCACCTTGCTATACACCAGCGAGTTTACCGCAGATCGATCTGATCTTGATTACTCAAAGTCTCGACGATCATTGTCACCAGCCAACTTTAGCTCAATTATCCAAGCAAATCCCCGTTATTGCGGCACCGAGTGCTGTGAAAATTGTCGAAAGTTTGGGATACGATCGAGTTACCAGATTAGCACCCTGGGAAACTTATCTGCTCAATGAGCAAGTAGAAATCACAGCTACTCCAGGCGCGAGAATTCAAACAACGTTAGAAAATGGCTTTTTGGTCAAATCTCTGCAAAATAGCAAAACACTCTACTACGAACCGCATCTGGCAACTGATCGCCAGACAATCGATAGACTCAGTAAACAAGGTAAGATTGATACAATTATTGCTCCAATTGTGGGGCAGATTTTCCCCTTACTGGGCAAGGTAATTATGAATGCTCAAGATGCCTTCCAACTTGCCGAAGCCTTACAACCGCAGTGGTATCTACCCACGGCGACAGGCGAAATCGATGTCAAGGGTATCTTACCGCAATTGACTAAATCAGATGGCTCGATCGATGATTTTAAGCAATTGCTGGCTCAGTCGAAAGTATCTACCCAGTTGCTAATACCGCAACCAGGTGAGACTGTATCTGTGTAGAGAATTCGTCA
Source organism: Chamaesiphon sp. OTE_78_metabat_374 (assembly GCA_031385105.1). Taxonomy (GTDB): domain Bacteria; phylum Cyanobacteriota; class Cyanobacteriia; order Cyanobacteriales; family Chamaesiphonaceae; genus Chamaesiphon. The sequence goes on along the minus strand of JANNBD010000090.1, from coordinate 9,506 downwards.
AATTTTGGTTTGAAGAGATCGAATGAATTCCCTAATAATATCAGTCTTGGTGCGCTCAGTTTTTTCGGCAAAAGCTTCAAGGATTCTGAGTTCTTGTTCAGGAATTTTGACGTTTAATTGCTTGAGAGACATAGTGCGTGTATTTAGAGTGACTTGCTGTGTTAGTTGGTTCATTAGATTTTGATCAGCGTCAATCTGACGCTTGATGAGGTAAATGCATGACGCTTACCAAACAACAGCTTGCTCTTGCCGTAAAATTTCATCCTAACTGGAGTCGCTGATTACAATTAATACTGTAAGTAGCGGATCGAGCTAACATGTCGAATTTGGAACTAGAGCTAAATCTGATGTTTGGTTAAGGTAGATGTCAAGGCTAAACCTGGTTGAATGAGGACCGCAACTGTGTGCAACTTACTAGCAGTAACCCGACTAATTGAGTAACTGCTAGCTCAATGGTGAGGGCAAACATCTTTATTTATTTAGGGCGACGATTGAGGAAGTCTGGCAAATTAGTATTTGCACCTTGAGGTGGTTGGGGCTTGGGAAAACTATCGCTACCAGTCGATAGTCCCTGTGATTGCTTGCGAATCTGTTGCTCGGATTGCATTGATGATGAGTTTCGTTGAGATGTCCCTGGTGACTTTTGACGATTTGCCGGCTCAGAGATTTCACCTGTAAAGCCAGTCGCAATTACCGTGATTCGCATTTCACCCTGCATCTGAGGATCGATGACTGCACCAAAGATAATATTTGCATTGGGATCGACAACTTCGTAAATCGTGTCCGCCGCAATCGTAAGTTCGGTGAGAGTCATATCTTCGCCGCCAGTGATGTTGAGAACCACACCTCGCGCACCTTCAATGGAAGATTCCAGTAGTGGCGAATGAATTGCTTGCATCGCTGCTTCTCGCGCTCGTGACTTGCCAGATCCTTCACCAATTCCCATCAGTGCTGAACCTGCATCAGCCATCACTGCTCGCACATCAGCGAAGTCCACGTTAACCATGCCTGGGATCGTGATAATGTCAGAAATTCCCTGTACACCAGAACGCAAGACTTCATCAGCAATCCGAAAGGCTTCATGAACGGGAGTTGTATCATTGACAGCCTGGAGCAGTTTGTCATTAGGGATGATAATCAAGGTGTCAACCTGACTTTGCAATCCACTAATTCCTTCCTCTGCTTGGTTTGTCCGTCGCCGTCCTTCAAAGCTGAAGGGACGAGTCACGACACCTACCGTTAATGCACCCATTTCCTTGGCAACTTCAGCCACAATCCGAGCTGCTCCCGTACCAGTTCCGCCCCCCATTCCGGCTGTGATAAACACGAGATCTGCGCCTTCGAGGGCGAGGGCAATTTCTTCGCGAGATTCCTCTGCCGCTTTTTGACCAATAGCTGGATTACCACCAGCACCAAGTCCACGAGTGAGCTTTTGACCGAGTTGAATCCGTCGCGTCGCATCCGAATGGGACAGTGCCTGTGCGTCAGTATTCATCGTCCAAAATTCGATCCCTTCGATGTCACTGGCGATCATCCGGTTGACGGCATTGCTGCCCCCACCGCCGACTCCAATTACTTTGATGCGTGCGGCACCACCGAAAGTGAGACCTTCATTCATTCGTTCATCTCTTGGTGTGTTGTAACCATCTCCGTTGGAGTGGTTTTGAAATCCTGGGTAGGTGAGCGGATTGGAATTATTCATGTGGTAGTTATTGGTGTGAACCCTTTAAAGCATATTAACCTGCATTATGAAGATTTTAGAGATTACCTAGATGTGTTGTGTACAGAATGTAGCTAGTGTTCAACCAACCTCGGATGAGGTTTAGTCTAGTGGACTGATTTATCAGCTAGAATATAGACATTATATGAGTGTAATTTTAACCAAGTAAAATCCTCTCTCATATGCTATTAATGTAATCAAATGTATTAAACTTAGTTTCGATCGGGCGTATCCTTACTAACCAGCCCTGGCTTGAGTTGGAGCCTTGGCGCATCAGGATTTTCTAGGTCTAAATAATCAACATCGGCAGCACTTGTCCCCTTCTGCCAATTACGAAGTCTGTCAAGCTGTTGAATCCGCTCATTCGATCGAGAGTTGATTTCAGCAGATCCCAGTCTCACCTTGCCAATTTCAGTCTGCACAAATAAGTTTTGGGGATCACGGCAATCAACGATGCCAATTTTAACTGGGCTAGTTTGGATCAATCGATACAACTGCTTCCAGTCGGGACAGATGCCAGCCGAGGACAGTCGCAGTTGCAGCTTTGGCAAAGAGGACAAGACTATTGGTTGATAGCTAGAGAGCGGCACCTGGCGGCCACGTTCATCGACAAATGTTTGAGAGAGGCTATCATCACCCTGTATAACCTGGGCAATTGGCGGCAGATCCTGTACTTGCACGACCAAATGAGGTGGCAATAATCCCCGATCGATCCTAGCATTCGCGATCGACCCTTTGGCAATTAACTTAGCCGTCAACTGTTCTGGAGCCAATTCCATGATTAGTTGTGGATAAGGAATCGCAAGGATCGATCGAATTGTCTGATCGGTGAGATACTGATTACCCTCGACTCGGATCTGTTCAGCCTTAGAAATCTTCCAGTCAGATCTGCTGGCTGTCCAGGCAAACCCACCCAAGATCGCACTCATACAGCCAAATCTCCACAGCGATTTGACAGCCCGAACTCGTTGCTGCTGTCGCGATGGGCGACGTTTTTTAGATTGAGTTTTGCTAGGGGCTGTGGGTTGCACGAATAGTGGATAGTAGGTAGTGGATGGTGAATACTACTTTGGAATAAACTCAGTTCTTACTTGTTCCTTCCCGCCGCTGACGACGATCGATTTATCTTGAAGTTTGCCAACGCCGCGATTACCTGTAAATTTAATCACGGGATCGATTTGTTGATAAATCACATTACCAGTTCCGATTAGCTGTTGGGAAGTAATTTCCCAAACTAATCGATTTGCTTCAAGTTTCGCTTGATTGCGGGTGGCGATTGCCACTGCTTGTCCAGCCAATGTTGCTAGTGACTTTTGGAGATCTAGTTCTCCTGTTTTGGCAGTCAGGGTGACAGCTTCTTTGGTATCGACGATCGTAATCGGTCGATTGGCAATAACTATTTCTCGATCGATGTTCCAGGCAAATGATTCACCATTAACTTGAATGAGGGGCTTGGTGGCGTTCAATTGCACATTTCCTTGCAAACCGATGATTTTACTGTCAAGTGCAGTAGAAAAGCTATTTGCCGTGACTTGACTGGTAATCTGCTGCTCTTGATAGCGTTGGATTTGGACAGGTTTATCACCGACAATTTTTTGATCTTTGACCAGCCAAATCATGTGATCTGTCTGCATTGCCAAACGCGGATCTTGATAATATGCGGTGATTTTACCAGACAGATCCAGTCGCTGCTTCCGGCTAAGATATCTTCCCTCATCTGCATTCACCTGGAATTTGGGCTGGTTAGCTTGTACCCTATCACGAATAGTTAGTAAGTCGGCTTTTGGTTGCCATTCTACTTCTTGCCCGATCAAAGTCAACTGGTTGCGAGTTTCTCTCGTCACCACATCACCGCGCAAGATGACTTTCTCGCCTGATTGTTCTACTTCGCCGACCTTTGCAGTGACCCGTAAGACAATCTTACCATCTTGATAAAATTCACCATCTAGATTGGTGACTCTAGCACGTTTTTTGTCAGGTGAATAAACACCTTTTTGAGCACGAACTTTCCACAAGGGCTGACCTTGTTTATCTACTTGTTGAAAGCTGAGATTATCCAACTCTAGTTTGGCTTCAATCGGTGCAGGAGATTGAGTAGGCTTCGACTTACTAGTGGAGCTACAGCCACTAATGCCGACAATTGAGATCGTCAAAACAATTCTCAGGATTCTAGTCCAGTGGCATACCCTCATTTTCCTAACTCCCCGCTCTCAACTAGATTAAGTCCAAATATCGGGTGTGAGCGATAACGGATTGGAACTGTATTTAGGTGTTTTTTGAATCTCTTCTTTGACATTTTCCAGATCGATATATCGATCGGACACATTAATCAGACTATCACTAGTCATCGATCGCAAGCTGACTACTTCGACCCGCACGCCACGATAACTGACAGCATCAACAGCATAGGCTAAGTCACCATCGCCACTGACTAACACTGCGGTGTCATAAGAACCAACCAGTGCCATCATATCGACGGCAATTTCCACATCTAAGTTCGCCTTTTTAGAGCCGTCGGGCAATTGAATCAAATCTTTAGCAATAACGCGGTAGCCATTGCGCCGCATCCACAGTAAAAATCCTTGCTGCTTCTCATTAGTTCGATCTACACCAGTGTAAAAGAAGGATCGGAGCAATCGTGAGCCACCAGTCAGTTTCGCCAACAGCTTTGTATAGTCTATCTCTATATTAAGTTGCAGTGCTGCATAAAACAAATTAGATCCATCGACAAATATTGCAACTCGCCCCCGATTTTCCAGAACTTGCTGTGCTGAAAAGATCGAGTTTTCATCATGACTGAAACTATTCATCATTAATTGGGGTAATTATAAATTTTTAAAAAGATTTAAAAAGAATTGATTTATATATTTGAGGCAGCAGGCAACTTCTCGCCGACATTATTGAGCATAACAGATTGAGTCCAATTAATCGTTAGCAACTAGCGGTAGTTCTAGCTTCGTAAAAATTGGGCGAGGTTCTCCGAGTGGATCATTTGCTTTCAAGATCCCCCATCCTAAGTGATGTTCGCAGCTAACTGATAGATTCGATACATCTAAATCCGATCCAACTAGCCCATTTCCACCGACAAGATCGAAATCAACTGTCAATCCCAATTGACGATAAATGTCCGTACTAATTTTGGGAACGATTGGAGCCAGAAGATAGGCGGCCAGACGAGCTGATTCTAGTGCTGCATACAAAACTTCCGCTAACTCAGCATGTTTGTCTTGCTTGAATAATGCCCAAGGCGCGAGATCATCGATGTACTTATTACTTGAGTGTGCCAATGTAATAATTGATTCACAAGCTTCCTTAAATGCTAAATTATTGTAAGCAAGACTTACTTGAGTTCCTAACTGTTGACCGAGTACTTTGAGGGGATTATCAGCAGATATGTCTGCGGGGTTACAGTTTGGTACTTGACCTTGGCAATACTTTTTAGCCATATTTAGGGTGCGGTTAACTAAGTTCCCTAAATTGTTGGCAAGATCGGCATTGACGATCTCAACAAAGCGCGTCTCATTAAAGTCTCCATCTTGACCAAATTCAATCCCCTTGAGGAAATAATATCGCAATGATTCGGCACCATAACGATCGACTAGTTCGATTGGATCGATCGCATTTCCTTCGCTCTTACTAATCTTTTTGCCATCTTTAGTAAAGTAACCGTGGGCAAAAACACGATCGGGAATCGGCAATCCAGCCGACATTAACATCGCTGGCCAATAAACAGCATGAAAACGTAAAATATCCTTACCAATCAGATGTAAATTAATCGGCCACCGTTGGGCTAAAGCATTGTCGAGCGTGGCTTCCTCACCTGGTTCGAGTAATGCTGTCATATAGCCCAATAGCGCGTCAAACCAGACATAAATTGTCTGTTGGGGATCGGCTGGTAGGGGAATTCCCCAGTCAACATTTACCCGCGAAATCGAGAAATCTTGCAATCCCTGCGCTACAAATTTCAATACCTCATTTCGCCGACTAGTTGGCAGAATAAAATCGGGACGTTCGGCGTACAGAGCTTCTAATTGCTGTTGATATTTTGACAGCCTAAAGAAATAATTACTTTCATCGCGCCATTCCACTTGTTTACTCGGATGTAGTGGGCAGTGATTGTCCGCCAGTAGATCCCGCTCTTCCTTAAACTCTTCGCAAGCGACACAATACCAGCCTTGTTGAGTGCCTTGATAGATATCCCCACTTTCCCATACTCGCTGAAAAAAATCCTTGACGATGAGCTGATGATCAGGTGCTGTTGTCCGACTAAACCTGTCGTACTTAATATTCAGCTTGCTCCACAGTGAGTCAAATCGCTCGACAATCCGATCGCAATGAACCTGGGGATCGACACCTGCCGCAATCGCTGTCCGCTCAATTTTTTGTCCATGTTCGTCAGTGCCCGTAACTAATAAGACATCTCGATGTTGCAGTCGCTGCCATCTGGCGATCGTATCTGCCGCCATCGTCGTGTACGCATGTCCAATGTGCGGGACATCGTTGACATAGTATAACGGCGTAGTAACTGTAAAAGACTGGTGATTATTCGTGGGATTCATAAAGGCAGCTAAAATGTATCGAAATTCGATCGGCAAGAAATGCTTCAGGTATTGAGTTGACCAACCAATGTACCCAAAGTCTTGATTTCAGAACTGGAACCTCTAAGTCTGTCGATCCCCATCCTGAAATCAATCGATGTCGATCTTGAGTACTGTAGAGACTTGTGACAATGATTTTTGACATTAAAAACTTCAATAAGCGCGTGTCAATTGAAGAGTCGTTGGCACGCTGCGACTACGCTTTCCGCCTAAGGCGAATCAGTGCGCCCCAGTGTAGCTCCAGCATTTATTATAACTGCCATTGACCTCAATCTTCCTGAAATTCGATGCGTTGATGTCTAATTAGCCAGTTACCCTGGTAGAATGGAATGCAACTACCAGGATAACTAGCTCAATGGTAGAGCATCGGACTCTTAATCCGTTGGTTCCGAGTTCGAGCCTCGGGTTATCCATTTTCTCAAACCTCTCCTCGTGCGGGGTTTTCGAGTTTCTACTCATAACACCAAATCATCGCAGAATAACTTTATGGCAGTATTAACAGTGCGGATGCCAGACGATCGGCATTCGAGATTAAAAGCGTTAGCCGCCAGTCAAGGTGTCAGCGTCAACAAAATGATTGAGGAGCTTACTACAGTGGCTTTAGTCGAGTTTGATACCCACAATCGATTTAAGGCGAGAGCCGCTAGAGGATCGGCAGCTAGAGGCTTGGAAATACTTGACGAACTGGATAACCTAGAATCGAAATAGCCCCCACCAGGCAAAGGCGAGGGCTGTAGCAATTCTAATTCAGAAGTTACAAAGCAAAACTCTACACAAAGTTTGAACTCAAACCCGCTGAGGAGATGCGAGATTTATCGATCGCGGATGCCTGGGATCGCTATACCAGTTACAAATGCTCTCAGTTATCCCCCAGCACGATCGCAAAAGATTATAACCAAGTAGCTAGCTATATCGAAAATTTCGCTACTTCAGGAACATCACCTTTGAACGAACTCTAGTTTTAAGCGATGACGGATTGGTCATCAAACAGGGCTTAAAGACTCAACAGGGGTGCATGTTTCCTTGCGGCAAGGATTTGACTTTCTTCAAATCGATCGCGCCTGAAGAGATCGTTGACCATTGGTGGGTCTTCAGTCATCGTGGAAGCTTGGTTTTCACTCCAACCAAGGCAAAGTATGTCGATATGCACAATTTCTCTAGCAAGAAGTGGAAACCGATTCTACTTGCGGCTGGCGTAGATTATCGGAAACTATATTCTATTCGTCACGCTTACATTACTTTCTGTATTGATGGTGGGATGGATGCAAAGGATGTGGCGAAACTTGTCGGTAGTAGTCCAGAGATTATTATGCAGGGGCAGAACGTAATTTAGTCGCACCAGGATTTTAACAATGATCGAAGGAATTGAGATATTTGAAAGAATTAAAGTCTACGGCAAGCAAATACCATCAGATACAACGATATTGCTAGTATTGCATGAACTTAAAACAACGGAAAAAAGGAGCAACTTCATTGATGCTAGTGATCGCACTACCAGAGAGATGAGATTCACGTTTAATCATGATGATATCGAGTGTTCTGAATTTGCACGTATGGGCTTAAATTACAAGAATAATTATCAAGCTCAATGTAAGTTAATTGGTGCGGACTTTCTTACTTTGTGGTATCATTTCGCCTCTAGCCCATGGTTTATAGCTGTCATGAGGTATCTTGAAATTCCCAATCAATCCGATATGTCAAAGGATATGATCAAACATGTAAACACCTTCAAGAAAACAGGAGAATATGTCAGAGATAGTAAGTATACAGATGATAAACATAACCTAATCAGATTCGACGAATACAGAGAAGCTATTGACTTTATTGGTCAATTTGTATCGATTACTAGCGAATTATCGAAAACCAATCAACAAATGGAAGATCTGTTGATACAACGCGACAATATTCTTAGAGAGTTGGCAAGGTTGGATAGTTTCGATCCCGTCCGTATTTGTCGATTCTGTATGTCTGCTTATAACGTCAGAACAAGCCCTGATAAATGGAAAAGTTGCGGCTCCCCCGACTGTCTACGGGCGTATATTCGCGCTAACCGACAGAAGAATCACCCTAAGCGACAGTGGATTCACGATCCCTCAGCCTTGAAGCCATGTATTGGCGAATGTGGTAGCGATCGAAAACAACTCAATAGCAATCGAGTCTGCTTCGGTTGCTACGAGCCATTTTCATGATTTTGGGGGAATCTTGTACAAAAAATCGCTGGATAACTATCAGATGAATGGATTAGTATTTGATTTGACATTGTACTCTCCCTGTGAGAGCATAGAAAAATATGCACCTAATCACGATTCGCAATCTACGTCAAGATGCGGCGGTATACCCAGATGTAGCGAAACAGATAAAAGACTGGTACGACATTGTAAAAGTAGCCGAGTGGAAGAGTTTAATCGATGTTCAGGTTATCTATCGAGATACTGAGGCAGTGGGAAACTTCACCGTTTTTAACATCAAGGGCAATAACTACCGTCTGATAGTCTCGATCGACTATGAAGCTCAGTTAATCTATTACAAATATTTTCTAACTCACGCTGAATACGATAAAGAGAACTGGAAAAATGACGACTACTATTGACAAGAGAAAATACCTGGAACTTTTAGATACAGCCGATATTAGCCCCAAGGTAATAGAAACTGAGGACGAATACGATCGGTTTCTAGCTGTGGCTGAGAAGTTAATGCACAAGCGACTCGATCGCACTCCAGAGGACACGGCATTGCTGATGTTAGTAGTGAAACTAATCGAAGATTACGAATCGATCCACCACAACTTGGACGACTGGGAAAAATCTACACCAAATGAGTTGCTACGGCACATCATGACTACCAGCGGAACTCGCAATGTCGATCTCATTGGCATCATAGGGAGTAGCGGCGTAGTGTCTGAGGTTGTTAATGGTAAACGGACTATCAGCCGCGAACAGGCGAAGAGCTTGGGTAGGTTCTTTAAATTATCACCAGGGCTATTTATCTGATGCCTTACCATGCCGAGCTTACCACCCAGCAGTCTGCTGACCTGCTGAATGTTTCACGTCCATTTTTAGTAAAACTACTAGAGTCTGGAGAACTAGCACATCGGATGGTGGGTAAACATCGCCGTGTCTTACTTCAAGACGTGATGAAATACAAAGAAAATATCCATCGAGCTAGAAACGAAAACCTGAATGAATTAG
>JANNBD010000081.1:0-3476 GCA_031385105.1 Chamaesiphon sp. OTE_78_metabat_374 | reverse complement strand
TCACTGATTTAGCCCCAGACAGCACCGCGATTAAAATCGCTGCTGGTGATGCAAAGTCCGCCTACGCGGACTGAATGAATAGTCTCACATCTTGCGCCAGTATCGAAATATTAGTACCAAGCGGAGATCTAGGGTGCCCCTTGTTGGTACCCTGAGATCTCCGCTTGGTACTAGTCGATATGTATTGGTGCAAGATATGAGTAGTTTGAATTAGCCAATTACGCGAAATCGATCGATGGTGGGAATCCATACATTTTCACGATTATAATCAGGAATTCGACATTGACATCGATCGCACATGCCAATTAGTAGTAAATTATCGGCTGGGGTGAGAATCTGTTCTAATTCCCATCGCAGTTTTTCCCGTTCTTTTTGAGATAAGCGGCAGCGAAAAATCGATAATTGCATCGATTCACCATAGGCTTTTAATAGTTTAAAGGCTTTGCGCCAGCGTTTAGGACAGCGAATATCGTAGCAGATTAGGTACCAGTGTTTCATGAATTAGTGAATGGTGGATGGTGGATAGTGAATAGATAGCGTAGGGTGGGCACTGCCCACCAGCTAGGATCTGCGTGATTTCTAGCCAAAATATATTCGTATTTAGCTACTTAATCGATCGGATAATCTCTAATATGTAAAATCAAATACTTTTAGTTTTCATCGCAAAGTTAACTTTCCAAATAGTCCAGCTTCGCCCGACCATTCTTTTTCTAGTAATCTCACTTCTAGCTCCAGCAAACGACTGTAGGAAAGAGAATAGCCAATCACGGGATGTTTCCATGTTTCTGATTTGCGCTGTTCGTAGATTTCGACAAACTTTTTCCGACCGCTATTACTCAGCCAAACTTGATTTACCTCTGGTGTTTTACCATTAGTTTGGGTGACTCTGACACCGCGAAGTTCAAAATCTGCCTCAATATCCCACTGCTGCCGATTGATCGAATTAACGATCGACATATCCACTAATGGGACGCGAAAGATCTCCATCAAATCTAGTGCTAGCGGCGATGCTTGAGTTCGAGGCTGGTGATAAAATCCCAAAGCTGGTTCTAACCCAACTGAGAGAATTGCATTCATCACATCTTTGAGTAAGAGAGCATAACCAAAGCCCAATAAAGCATTAAATCGATCTTTGGGTGGGCGACGATTTCGATAGTTGAACTTTAACTCAATCGGGGTGTTTTCTAGCTGAACTAAGGGAATTGAGTTGAAATATATTTTGGCAATGTTTCCTTCAAAGCCTAATAATGATTCGATCGAAGCTACTTTATTAATCTGATTAATCAGGAGTTTAATTTGGTGAGTAGCTTTAGCTAATTCCTCTTTGTGCTGGGATTTACCACGCTTCCCGCGCATCAACAGTTGTCTTTGACTTTGTGCTCGACAGATGACGAGTTTTTTGGCTAGAGCTAGACAAGTTTCAGGATTAGTTAGGGCTTGATACTGTCTAATTCGCCGCTGAATACTGCCATTGTGTGGATCGAAGCTACCTAGATACCTACCACCACCAGAAACGAAATGAACCCCAATCTCTTTGTCTGCACAAAAGTGTAATGCTTGAGTAGAAATCTGCGAGAAGCTATGCAGTACTAGCTGTCCAACTTGTTGAGCTGGAATGGTAATAGCCGGATCTTTTTTGGGGGTAATTTTAATCTGTTCACCAGTTTTGCCCACTCTTGTACCAGGTTCGAGAATGTGCAAAATTTGGCGGGTATCATCTTCGGGAAATAACCTAATCGGTTGCCAGGATTTGTCATGGGCGAGTCTAGCTTCTTCGGGGAGACAAACGGGGGCGAGGGAGCACGCCGCACACAAGCGTTCGTTGTCGGTGACTGGGGGGCGATGAGTGGAGCGTTGGAGCGTTCGCGCTTGGGCAATTGCCGCGATTACCATTGCTTTACCTGCATCGTCTAGGGGTACTTTTACCATGACATTATCGGCGTGGTAACGAATTCTCCCTTCAGGGATGGGGATACCCAGGGTGAGTTCCAGGAGGTAGCTGTAGCAAAGGATCTGGAGTTTATCGCTTGCCCAAGCTTGGGGCTGATCATGTTCATCGCGGCGACTGCGCCCGCGCTTGTGTTCGTAGGGAATGACGACACCATCACGAGTACGGAGGGCATCTAGTTTCCCTTTTAAGCCCAATTCGGCACTTTCGAGAAACAGTTCTTCCCATTCACCTTCGGTTTGCTCTTCCAGTTCTAGATGCAGTCTCCGCCCTGCAAATACGGCGGCGTTTTGGGTGTAGAGTTCTTCGACTTCTTCAAGGTAGAATAGGCGCGGACAGTAGGCGAGGGCGTGGAGGGCAGAAACACGCAGGGATGTTTGGGAGTTAATACTTGGTTGAAGATCTAGTTCTGGCAATGTGGTGAGCATGGTTTGATGGGTGATATCGGTTGGATATTCCCACTATGGCAAACCAACTCGGAAAAAAAGCTTCCTACTTCGATCGAGTTTTAAATTTATCAGTAAAATCTACTAGTTATCCTCTGCTCCAAGCCTGATTGACGGACAAATCTTTTTACGGTAGGTTGGGTTGCGGATGAGCGTAACTCCTGACGGAGAGGCTATTGCAGGGCAAACGCTCCGCTACCGCCAACGCCCTAGTTTCCCGTAAGCGCAAAGCGCAGGCTCCGCCAACGCGGTAGCAGAGCGTTTGCCCGTGCCTCCGGCAGGCTAACGCCAAGAGCAATAGCCTCTCCCCTGGAGACGGATTAGCGGCGTTTTTATTCTCCTGGGGGAGCGGGCTTCCGCCAACGGGGGTTCCCCCCGAATAAGAAAACGACAAGACAGCGCACCAAGCAGAAGGATGAAACCCAACATCTCTAGGGTATTTGTGTGGTTGTTGGGTTTCCCTATCGCTCAACCCAACCTACGAATTTTCTAAGAAATTTTTAGGCAGGGTTTCAATTGTTTGAAGTGCTCAACGCCTCACGGCATCAATGGTATTTTCACAGCCGATCGAGTTAAACAAGGCTAAATTAGATTTGTGCTCAACGCCTCACGGCATCAATGGTATTTTCACCCGCGCCCTTCCTTAGATAGAACACTTTCATGGATAGTGCTCAACGCCTCACGGCATCAATGGTATTTTCACGGAGTCCGATCGCCATTACAGCTAATCGAAGTGTGGTGCTCAACGCCTCACGGCATCTATGGTATTTTCACAATCAGCGGCAGTACGGGGTGTCCGCCGTCGGAGTGTGCTCAACGCCTCACGGCATCAATGGTATTTTCACCTTGCCGATCGCAATCGGTAGACATTATGGGCTATTGTGCTCAACGCCTCACGGCATCAATGGTATTTTCACCGTCCTCAATAAATTTAAGCGCATCGGCTGGTTCGTGCTCAACGCCTCACGGCATCAATGGTATTTTCACCTGCCCCATCTTCCAGAAATCCATCCTCAATCACCGTGCTCAACGCCTCACGGCATCAATGGTATTTTCACGTACCCCCAGATGTGATGTTATTC
>JANNBD010000071.1:0-5653 GCA_031385105.1 Chamaesiphon sp. OTE_78_metabat_374 | reverse complement strand
CTTGTAGTAGCATATGCTTTGTTGGGATCTTTTGGTAGTTTCATTAATTTCGTAAGTTCGATCCAATTATTTTATTTTGGGACATTTCTCCCCCATCGCAAACCACTAGGCGGCTATGTCAATCAACATCGCGCCACCACGATCGACAGATCTCACTGGTGGTCACTTGTCGCCTGTTATCATTTTGGCTATCACTACGAACATCACCACTCACCCCAAACTCCCTGGTGGGAATTGAGGCGTTAGGCTTTAGCTGCTCGATCCTGAGGATTCAAACCTTAACTTAAAGCAAACTGCTCAAACTCTAAGTCCCCAAAGCCTAATTCCTAAAGCCTAACGCCTAATTTAAACAGTTACAAATTGCAAATAAGTGTATCGCGATCGAGTGATTAGGGTTTTCGGTGATTCGATCGAGATACTATGTGTTGTGGGGACTAGCAAGAGCGATTATTTCAGCAGTCCAAGTTCAAAATTACAGACAATTTTTCAAGATCGTCAATGTTCTCTCAATATTTCTTAATATATGTGGGTACAATAAGTACAGATGACATAGTTGTGAATTAGTTTACCGGATTAATCGATCGCCTAGACTCATCAGCGAAACCAAGACTGATTGACTTGGCAGTTGTCATCAGAACTGTTCTTAGTCGATGTTATTCCTTCGGTACGTGAGGGCAACAGCACAAAACTTTTTGTTAATGTGCCGGAGAACACTGCCAACCGCCTGTATTAAACAGCAGAATTATTTGTAAAGAGTAATTCTAAAACAACTTCAACAGCCTTGAGCTGAATGAACAATGTTCGATTCTATCTCCGCCGCCGATGTCGTTCGTGCTATCTGTAGTGCTTACTTGCTATCTGCTTGTTTATTATTGAGTTTTACTACTTGTAGCTGGTGGGTAATCTCTTATATTGAGCAGCAGGACAATCACCATCCCAACTGGTTTAGCTAATTTTTGAATTTAGACTCTACACTGGTAAGCAATTTTACCCTAGAAATAAAAATGCCTCAGGTGGGTGATCAATTCGCCCTAATTGCTGATATGATCATAAATCCTTGCTTCTGCGCGTCACAAAGGTGAATTGAGCTGAAGCCACTATGTCCATAAGGAGAATCTGTGAGCGATAAATACGAAATCATGTACATCCTGCGTCCTGACTTGTCAGACGATCAGGCAACCGAATCGATCGAGCGATATAAGGGAATCATCGAAACCAACGGTGCTACCGAGATTGAAATTCAACAGCGTGGCAAACGTCGCCTTGCATACCTGATTGGTAAGCATCGTGACGGTATCTATGTTCAGGTCAACTTTACTGGTTCTGGTAAAGAAATTGCTCCACTAGAACGCGCTATGCGTCTGAGTGAAGATGTGATTCGCTACTTGAGCCTCAAACTCGATCCACCCAAAAAAGCTGCTAAAGCTGCCGCTGCTGCCGCCGCACTTGCTGAAAGTGAAGCTGTTGCCTAGTATTCGATTAGAATCTAGAATTTTTTGAGAGAATAGCCTGCATTAGCAGGCTATTTTCATATCTGGGTATACTCACATCTTGCACTAGCTTAAATATACTAGTGCTAACAATAGATCCAGGGTACCCATGAAGGGAACCCCTACAGATAACTTGTAGGGGTTCCCTTCATGGGTATCCTCAGAGCTGCGCTTAGGAATAGTCTGTATGTATTGGTACAAGATGTGAGTATATTTGCTCGATACTTGTGAGCTAGCTTACCAAATCGGATCGTCATAGCGACGCACAACTAATACTGGTTCATCAATCGGAATGCTTGCCAGACAAGCTCGAACGGGGTTTTCTTGCCCTTCAATTTCCACCTCACAGGCAAAACAGGAACCCATTAGACAACCTGTGGGAATTGTCACGCCAGCACGATCTGCAACGTTGAGTAAGGATTCGCCTGGTTCAGCGGTAACAGTAACTTTGTCAGGTAAGAAATGAACGGTGACAGACATAGAGTAATTATTTACGGGTAGATTTAATTCTCGACTGCTCGAAGCAGTTAGGGAGTCTGTGATTAGTAGTTAGTTATTATTTATTGACTTTTAACATAATTAACTTATTAGCTAAAAGAGCGCGAATATCTGTAATTGATAACTCGATTTTTTCCAAAATATTTCTAACTGTTTGCTGTTTATTCTGGTCACAGGCTTGCATGAAAGCAAACTCCAGATCGCTGAGATTGATTAGCTTCCAATCACAATTAAACACATGCTGGCTTTCCCAGCCTTCAATACAGGGATGTCGATGTGGAATTGCAGCCAGGAAGATTTCATCTTGTGACCAATCGATCGCTGGTGGTAGTGTTGGTTTAGATAGAAAAAATTCATAGTGAGCGACCTCAGGATCGAGCAGTTCAATTAGTCGATACTGGGCGCGAATGTCTAGTTTTTTCGCCCGCTCTAGTGCTTCGGGAGCTTTTGCGAGTAATCGATCGAGACTCCAAAATTCAGGATTGGAAAAACCGACAAAATCTAGTCCAGAAGCATCGATCAGTTCAAATAAAGTTTCGATGTTGTAGTCAATCTCTTGGGGATGAACATACATATCGGCAAAACATTCATCCTGGTGATTTTCCATCGCCCAGCGTTCTTTTTCCCGTTTGACTAGTCGATTAGTCTCTGGCAGCGCAGCAAATACCGATCGACCAATTTTCACCCCATCTTGATAATCACCCCGCTTGTCGCCTTGTAACATGCCGATCGCTTTTTGCATCAGCTCGATTTCCCATCGCCCCAATTCGCCATAAACGAAGATGTGCATCAGCCCACCAGGGGCTAATTTGGCTGATAGGGCTTGAATTCCCCGAATTGGATCTGGAGTATGGTGCAGCACTCCCACGGAGTTAATCAGGTCAAATTCGCCAGGGAGCTGGGCAACATCAAATAGACTCAGATGATGAAATTCTACCCGCGTCGCACCCGATCGCTGACAGCGTTCTGTCGCGACTTTGAGGGCACCTGGACTGAGATCGATCGCCGTTACCTGCGCCTGGGGGTTGAGATGTACCAAGCTATCTGTACTTACGCCCGTCCCACAGCCCGCATCTAGAATTCTGATATCGTTTCGACTGGGCATTTGTCCAGTACAAAAATTGTAAGCCGCGTCCCACTGCCATCGCCAATTAAATCCTGGCGGTGGCTCATCTAGCAGCGGCTCTGGGGGGAAAGGATATGTATCGTAGAGATTTTGAACTGCTTGACTAATCTGGGCTGGACTGGCTTCCATAACTCGATGCTGCTTGAAGACTCGATCGCCATTTTAGCTCAATCTTGCTAGTGTCAAACCAGATTTGTCTGACTGGGCGATCTATCCAGATTCGCCCATTTTGTTGGATAGGTCAGGGCTGTGGCTATCCTAAAATTGCTGCCAGTGCGGGTTTGAGGGTGGGATATTGAAATTCAAAGCCCTGGGCTAGAGTATTTTTTGGAGTCACTTGCTGTCCTTGTAATACCACGATCGCGCCTTCACCGAGCAGAGCTTCGAGGGCAAAATTGGGGACGGGTAGCCAAGATGGACGATTCATCACTGTGCCGAGGGTTTGGGCAAAATCAGTCATGGTGACTGGATTTGGTGCCGTAGCATTGTAGACACCGCGCATATTTGGATCTGTAATTGCCGCAATGATTAGTTTCACGACATCATCGCGATGAATCCACGAAAACCATTGCTTACCACTGCCGATCGGTCCACCCACAAAAGCACTAAAAGGTGCTAACATTTTGCCCAGTGCGCCGCCGTTTTCACCGAGGACAATTCCCAAGCGGAGGATCGCCACACGGGTACCGCTAGCACTTGCGGCTTGGGCGGCTGCTTCCCATTTTGTACAGACTTCTGCAAGAAAATCTGAGCCAGCCGGACTGGTTTCATCAAATTTGCTCGTCTCGCTGGTGCCATAGTAGCCGATCGCTGAGGCATTAATCAGGACTGGGGGCTTATTAGTAGCTTTCTCAATTGCTTCAACAATTTTCTCCGTGCCGATTTGCCGACTTTCGAGCATGACTCGCTTCTGCGCTGGTGTCCAGCGTTTTTCGGCGATCGGTTCCCCTGCTAAATTAATCACGGCATCACAACCATCGATCGAGGATTGCCATTCGCCTGATTTGAGCGGATTGTAGCCGACTACGGTTGCGGCTCCAAAGCGGTTGCTGGCCTGTTGGGGACTGCGAGTCAGAATCACGATCTGATGTCCCTGTGCTTGGAGTTGTTCGACTAACCGACTACCAACAAATCCAGTAGCTCCCGCGATCGCAATCTTCATGCTTTACTTGTACTTATAAATTTACCCTCTTAAATTTTCGCACTTATATCCTCGCTTTTCTACCGAACCCGACAAACCGAGATCCCATTTTGTTGCTGGGATCCTTTAAATCCTGATAATACAGCTAGAGCGCGCTGCTTTGGGGTACCATGATGCTGCTGATTGTTAAATTCATAGTCACCAACCTGAAAAGCGATTGAGGCGATTTCTTCGATATCTTTATCATCGAAGGATACATCTGGCATCACACCCATATAGTAACCCGCCAAACAGTCGGCTTGAAGTTCAGCCTGAGTAATATTTCGGGGGGTGAATCCACCCACAACCTGAGCAGCATGGGCATATTCATGAGCTAAGATATATGCCAGTGCAGCGTCGCCATACCGATATGCCATTCTGATATGCTGCTGCGTAATGTAAATCGTATTATTACGTGGACAATATAGAGTACCGGATATGCGTCCACAGGGGCTAGAGGTACCATTGCGGACATTCCACCTGACGCGAGGATTTGCTCTGGTGCCATCAACTTTTTTTAAGCCTTGATACACCGCATTTAAGACTACTTCTGGCCCCAATTCAGCGGATCGAAGTGGTTGAGTTGTACCGATGACTGTAACGATCGCAATGCTGACGTGAGTGAGTAATTTCGCCAAGTTCATAATTTAGGCTTTAGGAGTTAGGCTTTAGGATTTGGATTTTAAGTTTTACGCAGTAGACGAGGATCTCAATCAATATGATGAATATTGTCTTCGCCCAAAGCCTAGAGATTAAAAGCCTAAAGTCTACTTCTCAAGATAAATTCAGCGATCGCTAAATCTACTGGAGTGGTGATTTTGAGGTTGGTTTCTTCACCTGGAACGATCGTCACTGGTAGATTGCATTTTTCAAATAATGCGGCATCATCAGTGACTTCCCAGCCGAGATTCCGTCCTTGTTCGTGGCAGGCTTTGAGTAGTTTTACGTCAAAACCTTGTGGGGTTTGGGCAGCCCAAAGATTGGCCCTGTCGGGTGTCGCCGTGACTATACCTGTGCTATCTACAACCTTAATTGTATCTTTGACACTAATGGCCGCGATCAGTCCAGGACAGGTTTTCAGTATATTGGCGCATCGATCGAACAGATCGGGTGTCGCCAAACATCTAGCCCCATCGTGAATTAATACTCGTTCAGCCCCGTCTGGCAAGCCTTGTAAGCCGTTGTAAACGGATTCTTGTCGAGTTGAACCACCCTGAATAAATTGGACGGTTTTAGCAATGGATATGTTGCCGAGAATAGTTTCTAGATCCGATCGATCTTCGGGCTGTCCAATGATGCCAATCCATTCGATCGATCTAGCTTGCGCCGCCGCGAGCAATGTCCACGCGAGTAATGGTC